>NZ_JAXRUU010000369.1:0-1001 GCF_034497445.1 Halorubrum sp. AD140 | reverse complement strand
TTCGGACGCCGGACGAGCGCGAGGCCGACCTCCGAGCCCAGCGCGCCGCCAACGCGCGAGCAGAGGAGCGGATCGGCGAGCTGCTCGACGAACACGGCGCGACCCTGCTCGACGCGTTCGACGCCGTCATCGACTACTCCCGCGAGCGCGTCGAAGCCGAGCTCGAGGCGCTCCCGGACGGCACCTACCGGGCGCAGGACATCCTCGAAGGCGACGGCGTCACCGACGACGACGTGCCGATCGAGGCGGCCGTCGCCGTCGACGGGCGCTCGATCGACGTCGACTTCGCCGGGACCGCAGACCAGGTGGCAGGGAACCTCAACGCGCCGCCGTCGGTCGCGAAGAGCGCGGTGTACTTCGTCGTCCGCGCGATAACCGACCCGGACATCCAGCCGAACCACGGCGGTACGAGCCAGTGGCCGTGTCGGCGCCCGAGGGGTCGGTGCTCAACCCCGAGCCTCCGGCCGCTGTCGTCGGCGGCAACGTCGAGACCAGCCAGCGGGTCATGGACGTCACGCTGGCGGCGGTCGCGGCGGCGGTCCCCGAGGCGGTTCCCGCGGGCGGACAGGGGACGATGAACAACCTCATCGTCGGCGACCGGAGCGGCGAGTTCACCTACTACGAGACGATCGGCGGCGGCTTCGGAGCCCGCCCCGAGACGGACGGCATGGACGGGGTGCAGGTCGGGATGACCAACACGCTCAACACGCCCGCGGAGGCGATGGAGATCGAGTACCCGCTCCGCGTCGAACGGTACGCGCTGCGTCCGTCGAGCGGCGGCGACGGGCGGCACCGCGGCGGGTTGGGCCTCGAACGGACCGTCACCGTCGAGACCGACGCCACCGTGTCGCTGCTGACGGAGCGGCGGCGGACCGCCCCCGCGGGGCTCGACGGCGGTGAAGACGGCGCGACCGGCGAGAACCTCGTCGGCGGCGAGCCCGTCCCGGCGAAGGCCTCCGTCGACGTGGCAGCCGGAACGACCGTCTCGCTCCTGACGCCCG
>NZ_JAXRUU010000368.1:0-1002 GCF_034497445.1 Halorubrum sp. AD140 | reverse complement strand
GGAGTGATGAATTAGATCCTTAGGGACCGGGGTTGGACGCGGCCATATTCGCCGCCGCGGGCGCCGCCTGCGTCAACAGCAGGAGGGCGGTGAACAGGACGCCGGCCATCTTCGGGTGCTCTGCCACGTAATCTGCTACACTTTCGTGCATACACCAAAAGTATCAGGATAAATAAATATTAAGATTGTTTTGCGGTATAACAACACAGATATTTAAAATATAATTATGCTGTATTAAATAGACAGACCCACTGAACGGCCGAAATCACCCACCTAGCACGCTTACAGACGACTGGGCCCGAGCGCGCTCGCGGTGCCGACCGAGGACCGCGTTTTTTCACCGCCGAGCGCGGAGGGTACGCTGCTATGACCGACATCGAAGCCGCGATCCGAGAGGCGTTCGAGCACACGGAGTACGACCTCGGCGACGTCGCGGTCAACCGTCGACAGGTCCGCGTGCCGGTGATCCAGGAGGGCGCCGACCCCGACGCGCTCCGAGCGGTGATCGAGGAGGCGCTCGGCGCGGACGCGCTCGCGGCCGTGACCGTGACCACGGAGCGCATCGCCGGCGAGGACACCGTCGGCACGGTCGTGTCGTTCCGCTACCGGGACTGACCCGGCCGGGGAGCGCGCCGGGAGTCGGCCGCGAAACCCTCCGCGACGCGGTACGGTTAACAGGGCGGTATCCGTACACACGGACCGTACGATGACGGCCGAGGTCGGACACGACGGCGCACAGTACCTCGCCGGTTCACCCGTTCGGGTCGCGATACTCCGGGCGCTGCGCGAGGAGCCGCGGCGCCCCGCGGAGTTGAACGACGCGGTCGACGCGACCCGGACGACGGTCCAGCGGATCCTCGGGGGGTTCCGCGAACGCGGCTGGGTCGTGAAACGCGGCGTCGACTACCGGGTGACGCCGACCGGGGAGCGCGTCCACGACGCGTACGAGACGCTCCTGAGGGAGGTCGAACGCGGCGACCGCTACGGCGGATTCGCCGAGAC
>NZ_JAXRUU010000367.1:0-1002 GCF_034497445.1 Halorubrum sp. AD140 | reverse complement strand
AACCTCAACCTGAACGCCCTCGCAATCGGGCTCGGCCTCGAGGACGTGGAGTACGAGCCGGAGCAGTTCCCCGGACTCGTCTACCGGATGGACGAACCCGAAGTCGTCATACTGCTCTTCGGGAGCGGAAAGATCGTTATCACCGGCGGCAAGCGGACCGACGACGCCGAGGAAGCAGTCGAGGAGATCGTCGAGCGTATCGAAGGGCTCGGCCTGCCCGGCTGAGGTTGAGTCGATCGGTCTGTTCGGTTCCCACTGTCCCGAGATAACCCGGTGACCGGTGTCGAGCGGCCGTCAGTCAGTGTCGAGCGGCCGTCAGTCAGTGTCGAGCGGCCGAGTACGGTTCTATTACGTTTCTGCGTCGTCTTCGGTGAGGACCTCTTTGACGACGTTCGGGTCCTCCAGAAGCTGGTGTTTCGTGTAACTTCCCTCGGCGCTGCCGCCGCTGTGTTTCGACTGTTCGATGATGTCGAGGAACGCGTGTTCCTTCAGGAGGTCGCGGACGCGACGCAGCGAGAGGCTGTCGGAGCCCTCTTGTCGACAGATGTTCTCGTAGATCTCGTACACGCGACTGGTCCGGAATCCGTCTTGCCGACCGTTCGAGAGCGACAGTAGCGCGAGCGCTTGGAGGACGTATCGGGAGTGCGGTGTCGACCCGCGGATAAGCTCTCGGAAGCGGTCGGTTTCGGCGCGCTCGCGCGCCTGCGTGACAAACTCTTCGCGGACCGTGGGTTCGCCGTTCGCCTGCGCGATCTCGCCCGCGTATCGGAGGATGTCGATTGCTTTCCGCGCGTCGCCGTGTTCGCGCGCAGCGAGCGCCGCGGCGCGAGGAATCGTCGAAGGTTCGAGCACGTCGTCGTGGAACGCGTCCGCACGCGCCTGCATGATCTCTCGTAGCTGGTTCGCATCGTACGGTGGGAAGACGAACTCGCGTTCACAGAGGCTCGATTTGACGCGTTCGTCCATCCGGTCTTTGTACTGGATCTTGTTGCTGATCCCGAC
>NZ_JAXRUU010000366.1:0-1003 GCF_034497445.1 Halorubrum sp. AD140 | reverse complement strand
GAGGATCGCCTGGATCGTCACGGCGTGGAAGAACAGCAATGAGAGGACGTCGGGGTCGACGCCGCCCCCGCCGCCGCCGAACCCGGCCCCGCCGGCCCCGTCGCTCTGGGAGACTAACTCGCCCATCACGTCGATGAACTGCGTCTGGAGGATGGCCATCACGCCGAGCAGCGTGACGTACGTCATCACGATGATCGCGACCTGCATCCGGGTCCGCGACCGCCGCTCGCGCTCGATGTCGTCCTGGTTCTCCGAGGCCTGCGCGGCCGTCGTCAGCACGTCGGTGATCTGCGAGGAGGCCTCCTGCGCCTCCGTGATCAGCTTCACCGTTCGTGCGAGCCGGGGCACCGCGTACGAGTTGTTGAACTCCACGAGGGCGTCCCGGAGGCTCATCCCGTAGTTCACCTTCGCGTGGATCACCTCGAACTCCTCCGCGAGCTTCCCGGTCGACGTCTCCGAGACCGTGCGCACGGACTCGAGCAGCGTCTGTCCGGTGTCGTTCGCCGAGGAGAGCTTCCGGAGCGTCTCGGAGAGCTTCCCGGTCACCGCCCGGCGGGAGCGCTGATGCCACTCGTAGAAGAACCCGAGCGGGATCAGTACGACGTAAACGGGGACGTAGAGCCAGACGAACGCCGACCACACCGGGCGGGCGACCCACCCGTCGAACGTCGTGGGCGCCGAGCCGGTCCCGGCCGCGACGACGACGAGCGCGAGCGCCGCGGGCACGGTCAACGCGAGGGTGTACAGCGGGTTCTCGCGGAGGAAGAGGTGCGGCGCCGAGAGGATCTCCACCGTCTTGTGGGTCCCCTCGCGGTCGCGGATCCGGTCGAAGACGCCGAACGTCCCGACGAACGCCTCCACGAGCCCGAAGTGAAACAGGCCCTCCCGACTCGTCTGTCGGAGCCGCTCGCTCCCGCCGTCCGGCTGGAGGTAGCCGTCGCCGGGCTCGTCCTGTTTCACCGTCGAGACCAACACGAGGAAGCCGACGCCGACCAAGGGGATG
>NZ_JAXRUU010000365.1:0-1004 GCF_034497445.1 Halorubrum sp. AD140 | reverse complement strand
CCGGCGCGACTGCCACCGCCGGCTGTGCCGGCGTCATCGGCGGCTCCGGCGCCGACGGAACGGTCCTCGGCCCGCCGGCACAGAGCCGCGGCGATCCGACCCACCCGATCCACGGCGACGAGATGCCCGAGTTCACCGTGCCCGACCCCATCTCTGGCGAGGAGATATCGACGGCGCAGTTCGAGGGCGAGCGCGCCGTGCTGTGGACTACCTTCTACACGAACTGCCCCGACGGCGTCTGTCCGGCGCTCATCCTCCGGCTGCGGCGCGCGCAGGAGGTCGCCGCCGATCCGACCGAGACGAATCCGCAGTACCCGATCGTCCCGCCGCAGGTCCGCGAGATCGTCGGACCGGAGGCGTACGGCGACGAGATCGCGTTCCTCCCGACCACGTTCGACCCGGAGCGCGACACCGAGGACGCCCTCCGCGAGTACGCCGCCCAGCAGAGCGTCGACCTCGACGCGGGCAACTGGCACTTCCTTCGACCGGAGAGCTACGAGCGTGCACAGGAAGTCCACGACGAACACTTCGGCCTCAAGATCGAGAAGGAATCGGCCGACGAGAACGAGAACCTCGAGTACACGTTCCCGCACTACGGACTCATCATCCTCGCGAACAAGCGGGGAATCGTCGAGCGAGCGTATCCGAAGGGACCGGATACCGACATCGAACGGCTCGTCGACGACGTTCAACGGGTGGTCACGGCGTGAGGCGCCGACATCTGCTGGCCGGACTCGCGAGCGTCGGCGTGCTCGGTGCCGCGGGCGCCGTCGCCACCGGCGGGGTCCCCGACGCGCTCGGCAGCGGGGGCGAGGTGATCGAACCAATGACGCCCGACACCGTCGACGCGCCGGGCAGCCGCGACGGCGAGGTGACGCTCCCGGCCACCGACCGACCGACGTTCGTCGACTTCTTCGGAACGTGGTGTCCGCCCTGTAAAGAGCAGATGCCAGCCCTCGCGGATGCCTACGATCGGATCGGCGACGAGGTGCTGTTCGTCTCCG
>NZ_JAXRUU010000364.1:0-1004 GCF_034497445.1 Halorubrum sp. AD140 | reverse complement strand
CGCCGACGAGGCCGACCTCGGCGAGTCGTTCATCACGGGGACCGGCTCCAACGACGCCGGCTTCGTCGGCGGGACCACGGTCGAGGTCGTCGTCGACGGCGAGGTCGCCGCGCTCGACAACGTCCGGCTCCCGCCGAACGCGACGGACGAGACCGTCGACCTCGGCTTAAACATCTCGCGGATCGGGACGTTCGACGTCTCCGTCCGGGAGGCCGACGGCGGCGCAGAGCTGGCGTCGGGGAGCGTGACGGTCGCGCCCGGCGACGTCGTCGCCGAGTTCACGGATCCGCAGGGCGACGACGACGGTCCCGGCGAGTACGTCTACCCGACGAACGAGGCGTTCCGGGAGGGCGCGTTCGACCTGCGCTCGTTCCGCGTGCTGGAGACGGACGAGGAGTACCGGTTCGCGTTCGAGGTCGAGAACCTATACGACGCGTTCGGCGGCGACTTCTCGCCGCATTACTTCCTCGTCTACCTCCGCGATCCCGAGGCGGACGGCGGACGGACGGAGCCGCTCGACGACCTCGGACTGGCCGCCGAGTTCGCCGACCCGTGGCAGTACCGGGTCGACGCGAGCGGCTTCGGGAGAGCGGTCACCGACGCCGGCGGATCGAACCTCGGCACGCCGTCGGTGTTCGTCAGCTTCGAATCGAACACGGCGGTCGTCTCGATACCGAAGTCGACGGTCGACGGCGACCTCTCGGGCTGGGAGGTGCTGCCGGTCGTCGGCTCGGAGGACCGCGGCAGCCTGCGGGCGGTGGCGGTCGACGCCGGCGGCTTCGTCTTCGGCGGCGCGCGCGAGGGCGCGGCCGACAACGCGCCCCGGGTGATCGACCTGGTCACGCCGGAGGACGTCTCGCAGTCTGAGGCGCTCGACTACGGCGCGGACTCGCTCGCGTCGCTGCCGTTCACACCGCTGTAGAGAGAAAAGAGCGGAAGGCGGGGCGGGGTCGGTCCGCCGCGCTCAGAAGTGGTTCGCGGACTCGGTCTCGTGTTTCAGCTCG
>NZ_JAXRUU010000363.1:0-1005 GCF_034497445.1 Halorubrum sp. AD140 | reverse complement strand
CGACGATCCGAGTCCCCCGGTCGGGCTCCCAGTCGAACTGTTCAATGAACGCCGACTGTCGACCGGGCTTGAGAAACCGGCGTGGGTCCAGCCGAAGCGGGAACTCGGTTAGGACGACGTAGCGTAGCGTCAGCGCGAAGCTGTGCATGTACGCCGGCTTCTCCGTCGGAACGGTGGCGACGTGGTGGCGGTCCCCGTTCGGCGTCCACGCGGTTACGTGGTAGCAGCTGGTCCGCCCGAACTCCGTGTCGACCGTCAACAGCGTGCCGGTCACGGGATCGCGCTTGAAGTGCGCACACGAGAGCTGCCCGCTGGGGGCGTCGCCGTCGCGCTCGACACGCCCCGTCGTGGCGAGCGTGCTCGGGTCGAACGGGACGCCTCGGGGCGACTCGGTGAGCGCGACGTACCGGTCGCCGATTCGCTCAACGATGATGTTCGTGTTGTCGTACGGCGCCGTCAGGAACCCGGCCAGCCGCGAGCGGAGCGTGGTCTCGCCGGTCGCGAAACCGCCTTCGAACTCGCCGGCTCGTGCGGCTTCGTAGGCGTCCGTCCGGAGGAACCGGTTCCGATAGTGAACCGCGTCGCCGTCGGTTCGTCCCGCCCGCCCGCCGGGATCGAAGGTGAATCGGTACAGCAACGCCAGACCGTCGAACCAGGGATCCACTGCGCTCCCGTCCGGGAACGAGAACGCCCCCGGTCCGTTTCGAATGAGGCTGCCCCGAAGCCAGGCCGGCAGATCGCCGGTGACGGGGAGCGACGCTGCGGTCTCTTCGCGGAGCGAGTGAAACCCGGCGTGTGCGTCCATGTACCGAGGTTGGTGTGAACTGAGTTAACTGCTGGCAGTGGACTTCGCGGATCGCCGCGTGGACGCGGCTTCGACACGGCGTGAAACGGGTGGGAACACCGGAGTCCGCGGTCCGTGACGCGCTTCGGCAAACGTGCGGAACAGCGGGCGCGCATCGTTCACCGGAGCGACTCCCGAGGCTGTCTCGCCCGGCAAAACTG
>NZ_JAXRUU010000362.1:0-1006 GCF_034497445.1 Halorubrum sp. AD140 | reverse complement strand
GTGGTCCTCGTGGAGTTTCCGAGAGAGGGATTGTACTCCGTCGCGTTCCAGACGTCACGTCCCCCGGAGATGATCGAGCAAGCGACCGAAGAGGACGAAATGATCACCGTGTTCTTGCCGATGGGGCCGAACCCGTTCATGGGCGGGTTCGTTCTTCACATGTCCGAAGATGAGGTGTACCGACTCGATCTCTCCGTCGAAGAGGGAGTCTCGTCGATCGTCTCCTTCGGGGTCGCCGTCGAGATAGACGACCATCCGCCCGACGTCCCCATCGACTTAGAAGAGGTGAGGAAAACAACTGACTGAGGCTGACAGACGGATTCCCGACGCCCCCGCCGCGTCGAGCCGGCGCATCCCGGGGGCTCAGAACTCGTCGATCCGGCGTTGGCCCTCGGGGATCGCGGGCCCGGGGTCCGGCTCGACCCCGAGCAGGCGCAACAGCGCGGTGTTCGCGAACGTCAGCGCCAACACGAGGATGATCGGCGCGAGGAACAGCCCGTGGAAGCCGAACACGACCGGGCCGAAGATGTACGCGAGCATGAGCAGCCCGACGTGGGTCGTCTCGCCGCTGAAGTACGGCCGGAGGACGATATCGGGGATGGTGTCGACGACCACGACCGTGACGACGAGGAACCCGGCGACGTAGACGAGCAACGAGAGGTCGCCGTCGAGCGCGATCGGTATCGACATCGCGGCCGCGATCGGGATGTAAACGATCTTCATCCCGATCACGGGGATCAGGCTGGCGACGCCGGTGAGCGCGCCCGCGAGCGTCGGGTACGGGATCTCGACCGCGGCGGGAGCGACCGCGTTGTACGCGAGGTAGGTGACGACGGCGATGATCGAGATGGCGATGACGTTGAGCAGGTTCCCGTACAGCACGGCCTCTAACTCGTCGTCGGCGGTCTCGAGGTACTCGCGGACGATGGCGTCGTCGTCGAACCTGAGGAGCCACTCGTGGAACCGAGAGCCGTCGATGAGCAGGTAGTACGTGACGACGACGGTG
>NZ_JAXRUU010000361.1:0-1007 GCF_034497445.1 Halorubrum sp. AD140 | reverse complement strand
GGCGTGGCCGTTCACTGACGTCCCGTACGCGGACCTCATGCCGATCGTCGCCGACCGGTTCAACACGACTGTTATCGACGACGCGACGGCGGCTGCGGACGCGGAGACAGGGACAAAGGCGGATGCGGAGCCCGTGGAGCGGAATGACCTTGAACACGCGTACGCCGTGCTGTGTGACGGTACGGACGGCGACGTCGATCCGTTTGATGAGAGTGCCGAGGCGGTGGCGGCGTTCGAAGACGGGCGGTTCGCGGAACTCGCCCAGCATAACGTTGCGGACGTGCTGCGGACGCAAGCGATCGGGCGCGTTGCGGAACGGTACTGTGCGAAATCAGAGTTCAACGTGAAGTCGTTGACGCCGACGCGAGGCGCGGACCGATGATCGGGGTCGTGGATGGTGTCCCGTGGGTGACGAATCAGAAAGGCCCGCCGCCCGGGCACGGTCGCAACAACGAGTGACGTGACCGCGGCGTGGCCAGATGCGGATTGAAGCGATATATCAGGGTGACTGCTGGCCGCGGAGTATCGAGCGGGAACTGATCGGCAGACACTGAAATCAAAACTAATGACAGCAGAATCACGACACGCAGGCGATGCGGATGTAGAACAGGTAGCGAACAAGACTGGGCACGACCACGAGGATCACGCGAAGTGTCACGAGTCAGTGCCGCCGGCGGTCCGCGAATCAGTACTCGACGATTATTCGTACAAGTGCCAGGCGTGCGGGCGGCGTGGCCCGGAGGAGGGTGGTCTCGCTGAACTGCACATCCATCACATCGAGCGGAACCCTGAAGGGATGGGTGAGCACGACGAGGAGAATCTCACCGTCATGTGCCGGCCGTGTCACGAGTGGCTCCATCAACAGGTGGATCCGACTGATGCGCCGGTGCGTATTACCGATGAAGACCGGACGGTGTTGCTACCCCAAGACATCGAGATTCTCCGCGTGCTGGCAGACGAGGGACCGGCACGAACCGGGGATGTCGCAGCGAAACTCACCGTGGACT
>NZ_JAXRUU010000360.1:0-1010 GCF_034497445.1 Halorubrum sp. AD140 | reverse complement strand
CACTCTTTCGTCGCTTCCGGACTATCGGCACCGTGTTCGGTGTGACGCTTCCTGACATTCAGTAGGACGGGCGTGTTCATCGCGTCCCCAGCCACGACGGCTTGTCCGGGCGTGAGTCCCGGCAGCTCATCGAGGACATCCTCACCGGCGCTTTCGACCGACGTCCGGATCGCCTGTTGGTCGTTCGGGTTCTGAATCTGCATGATGATTTGCGTGCCACACTGTGACAGCACGTCGGGATCGAGTTTCGACGGGCGTTGGCTGATGATACCGACGCCGAACCCGAACTTCCGGCCTTCCGAAAGGATCCGTCGAAGAATTCCGAGGCTGCGAGCGTCCCCGTCGGGCGCGAATCGATGTCCCTCTTCGAACAGTGAGAAGACGGGATGATCGATCGCATCGTCCTCGCCGCGTGTCGCTGCTTCGCGTGCCTCGTACAGTTTCCTCAGTAACGCCGCGGCGAGCATCTGCTGGTCGGACTGGGACAACCGATTGAGCTTGAGAACCGTGACTTGCCCGGGCGCAACGATATCTGTGAGTTCGTCACGCGCTGCCGGAACGAACAAATCCCGGTTCAACGACTTGTTCAATCGCCACGCAAGCGCATCGACTGTTCCGCTGCGCTCCCCCTCAACATCCTCGCATTTGTTGATGATGTCTTGCGGCGTGATGTGGTTGCTCTCGTCGGTGAGTTCGCGCCAGGCCTCGTTGAGGACGTACCGCATCCGGTCGCTCGGTCCGTCAAGTAATGCGAGTAAGTCGCTGTACGTGAGGTCTGGGATCGGGATCGTGATCTCGTCGGGCGTGATGATTTCGATTTCGGGCCGGTACCCGTCGTCGCCTTCGAACACGTGGCTGTGTTCGTCGCGCCGCATCTCCGGGAGCGTGTCGTACTCCGCGTGCGGGTCGAACACCAGCATCGCCGCTCGGGACGCTGGCTGCATCATCTCCTCGATCAGCACGCTTGCGGTGTAGGATTTCCCGCTCCCGGTTGATGCGAGGATCGCTAG
>NZ_JAXRUU010000359.1:0-1011 GCF_034497445.1 Halorubrum sp. AD140 | reverse complement strand
GGCCTTCACGTCGACGCTCGTCCGGCCGGTGTTGAACACGTACCCCTCGATGATGGCGACCTCGCCCATCTCGATGGGGGCGATGAAGTCGACGTGGTCCATCGAGGCGGTGACCACCTGTCGGTTAGAGAAGCGCATGCCGGCGATGGCGCCGCAGATGTCCATCCAGTGCAACACGGCGCCGCCGAGCGCGCGGCCGAGGTTGTTCGTGTCGTTCGGGAGCAGCATCTCCGTCATCTCGGTGTGCGAGGAGGCGAGCGTGGCCGTCTCGTCCATACCCGGCGTGGGAGGGCCGGCGACTTGAACGGCCGGCTTCGGCGGCGGCGCGGTGGTCACCAAATCCGACGCCGGCGTCGGGACCTCACCGCTCTTCGGACGGGTCGCCGTCGTCGCCGAACCGGATCGAGTCCCGAGGGCGGCCCGCCTCGTCTATCACCTCGTCGGTCACGACTATCGGGCAGTCCACGCGCACGGCGAGCGCGAGCGCGTCGGAGGGGCGCGCGTCGAAGACGAACCGCTCCGGTTCGCCGTCGTCGTAGCGCTCGGCGTCGACCTTCGCGTAGAAGGTTCCATCGCGGAGATCGTCGACGCGGACGCGATCGATGGCGCCGCCGAACTCCGTGAGGATATCCACGAGCAGGTCGTGCGTGAGCGGTCGGTCGAACGGTTCGCCCTCTAACGCCATCCCGATCGACCGGGCCTGGTCGCCGCTGACGAAGATCGGGACGTACTCGCCGCGCGCGGAGAGGATAACCGCCGGGACGTCGCCGCTCGGCGCCGAGCCCGCACCGACCCCGACGACCTCGGCTTCGTGTTCCATACCCGAACGTGGTGGCGGCGGCTTGAATAGCTGTCCCACGCGCGGCCGCCCGTCCGATGCGCGACCGCGCCGCGCGCCGCCTCGGATCGACGCGCGGGCTCAGTGCGACGCGCGGTACCAGTACGCCCACGCCAGCGTGAACACGAGCGCGGCGCCGAGGAAGAAGACGACCCCCGGCTCGACGAGCGAGA
>NZ_JAXRUU010000358.1:0-1011 GCF_034497445.1 Halorubrum sp. AD140 | reverse complement strand
GCTCGGCGTCCCGCTGCCGCACCCGCCGATACCGTACTACGCGCCGTTTTGAATCGCGAGCTCCCGGGCCGAGTCGTCGCGCGCTCGTCACCGCGGGACGGCCTCGCACGCGTTCGTCGATCGCACCAGACGCGTTATGCGCCGGTCGGCCGTTCGCTCGGGTATGAAGCGCCGAACGCTGCTCGCCGGCGTCGGAACGGCCGCGACCGGCTCCGTCGCGGGCTGTGCGTCCCGCCTGTTCGGCGGGGGCTCGGACGGCGTCGCGCTCGACCCCCAAGAAGACCAGATCGCGGACAGCGAGGACCTCGCGTACCCCGCGTACGGGCAGCCGCTCCCGTCGTTCGAGCTGCCGGCCCCGCTCGCGGACGGGGCGGTCGAAAGCGGCGCGCTCGCGGACGGGACGTTCGACAGCGACGAGCTCGGTCGGACCGCACTCGTGACCGGCGTGTTCACCTTCTGTCCCGCGGAGTGTTCGATCCTGCTCCGGCAGTGGGTGACGGTCCAGCGCCGCGTCGCGGACGCGGGACTGACCGACGACGTGTACTTCATCCCGATCACGTTCGATCCGGAACGCGACGACGCCGCCGCGCTCCGCGACAACGCCGAGTCGATCGGTGCCGACCTCGACGCCGGGAACTGGCTCTACCTCCGTCCCGAGACGCCCGAACGCGCGAAGGCCGTGGTCGAAGACGAACTGGGCATCGGCTTCGAGCGGACGACGGAAAGCGACCGGCTGGAGGGGTACGACTTCAACCACAACGTCGTGACGATGCTCGTCAACCCGGACGGGGTCGTCGAGCGCGCGTATCGCGGCGAACAGCTCGACCCGGAACGCGTCGCCGAGGACGTCGAACGGGTCGTGGCCGCCTTCGCCGACGAGTGACGCGAGTCGTTCCTCGGCGTCGACCGCGCGGCGCCGCGCCGCTGGCGGGAGGGGAACGCACAAGCCGCCCGCCGCCCTGCGGACCGACATGGACGTCGATATTCTGCTGTACGACGGGTTCGACGAGC
>NZ_JAXRUU010000357.1:0-1011 GCF_034497445.1 Halorubrum sp. AD140 | reverse complement strand
CATCTGACGAGGATTTTACGCTCCCAGCACCAAAGGAAGGCTACTCGTATTGGGTACACGACGCTGAAGGGAATAGTTACACTAGAGCCGAGTGGGAAGCATACAGAGAAGAGAACAGCTGACCGATTAAGTCCCTACCAATATGAACCGCTTAGAGAAGGCAATCGAGATCGCACTCGACGCACACACCGGTGATAAAGACAAAGCGGGGGCAACGTATATCCGTCATCCACTTCGCTTGATGGAACAGGTCGACACAGATGAAGAGCGGATTGCGGCTGTGCTACATGATGTGGTCGAAGACTCCACACAGGATCTCGCAACCATCGAATCAACGTTCGGCACGGAGATTCGGGACGCAGTAGATGCGTTGACCAAGCGAGACGACGAGGCGTACCTAGATGATTTCATTCCGCGGTGTGCGGAAAATGAGATTGCTCGACGCGTCAAACAGGTCGATATTAAAGATAATATGGATTTGACACGGCTCCCTGAGGTTGACGAAAGTACCGTTGAGCGGCAAATTAAATACCACCGCGCCTTGCGTTATTTAGAAACGTACGAGGAGTAACCGGGACACCCGTTGGCTGGTTATTCTACAAGCCTGAATACCTCATACCACATCACCGAGGTACACGCTTATTGCCAATCAATATAATTACTTGACATAGCATGAGTGGTACCGCTCGACTGTCAGCAGTCCACCGTATTACTGACGGCGGGTTCGACGCAGAGGCGGTACAAGACAAGCTTCGAGATAGTTACGTGTTCGAACTCACCTATAGAACAAATGATGGAGAGGAGCGAACACGGGATGTGACGCAAGAATCTGTGAACCAGCCATCTACAACCACACCACACGATGTTCCTGTATTCCGATTCACCGCTGTTGAATCCGATCAGCCGATTGACGTACGATTACCCGACATCGTGGCACTCAATCCGTTACCCCTCACCCAACCGAACTCACTAGTCCGAGAGGCCGCAATTCGTTCAATGGCTTCTGACGTG
>NZ_JAXRUU010000356.1:0-1013 GCF_034497445.1 Halorubrum sp. AD140 | reverse complement strand
CGAACGTGTCTTTTGGGAAATAGAACGACGGACATCACCGTTTGCGAACAGTTTCAGCAACCTCGCGCTCGAGACAGCTCAAAATTGGCTCGAAGCCCTCGCCGTCTACCACAATTCACGCCATACTTAACGCGACCCGTGTTTGAGAACTGTGCGGCGGTGACGAGACGTTCCGCGTCTCGTCCGCGCACAAGAGATCTGCTCTTGTGAACGCTGTATCCCCTCCCTACTCACTCGCTTCGCTCGTTCGTTGGGGAAGGGGCCTTAGCGCCTCAATTCAGGTAATTATCACGGCTTTTAAAACGTCTCACCGCTTGATGATTTCAGCGATGCCAACAGAGAAAAATATTTATCTACCAACTGCTATATATAAGTATGTATATGTATTGAATAGGTTTCTTATGACTAGCTCACATCCGCGTAGGCATGCGATCAGCTGTCCTACTCAGACGTCCGATCTGTGACGCAGTTCACGCAGTTGAAGGCCAACGAAGCGAATATACGAACCAGGATCTGTACTCAACTGCGATGACCCATCTACGGGGTCACAATCTCAATGAACCCAAGATGGCAATTCGAAAGCACGGAATAGTTTCTGGTACACTCGAAACCGTTATGTCTTCCGAGGATCATCATCAACTTCCGATTGAGGAGTGGAATGAACGCGAGAACACATGGCTCCCGGATGGTGCCCTATCGGGTGAAGATGTTCCTCTCCAAACGTCTGAATCGACAGCTGAACTCTCGTCTCTCTAACTATACGTCAATTCCACATGTTCAGAAATACACACACAATATCGATTCTCGTTCAGGGGGTGGTTGAGTGACTGACAGAGACCTTTCCGATCCCGAGTACTATCTCAACAGAGAACTCTCCGAGTTAGCGTTTCAGGAGCGCGTTCTTCGCGAAGGGATGGACGAGCGGAATCCGCCGCTTGAACGACTCCGCTTTCTCGCGTTCTTCACGAAAAACACTGACGAGTTCTTCATGAAACGAGTCGGCGGGCTTAAAC
>NZ_JAXRUU010000355.1:0-1015 GCF_034497445.1 Halorubrum sp. AD140 | reverse complement strand
GCAGGGTGTCGTCCTCGTCGGCGCGGTATCGGATCGCCTTCGCGATCGGTTGGAGACTCGGCTCGTGACTCTGGTCAAACGTGTACGTCTGCCAGCCTTCGTGTACGCACGTTCGCTTTTTGAACTTCCCGTCGACTTCGACGGGTGACTCGAGTTCGTTCCAGAACTCCTCGAATGTGAGATATCGGATCCGGCCCTGTGGATCGCGGGCAATGAGTCGGGAGTCCTCAGCGACACTGCCACCGCGTTGATCGGGGAGGTACTCCTTCGAGAAGTTGAGGAGCCCGTCCATGAGCAGCATCACGCAATCCTCGTCGCCGTCACACTGGGCGACCAGTAAATCGTTCGCCGCGAGCGTATGCGTCTCCGCGATCGTAATATTGTACGTGTACTTGACGTCGGTTTCGATGAAGTCGATCGAGGCGATCTCGTCCGTCTCGATGCCGCCGTCCGCCGTCACCGCAGACGAAGCGGTCGTCAACGCCTCTTGACGATCGGTCATGGCGGGAACCGAGTCACCGCGTTCCAGTTCGTTGGCGGCTACCTTTCGAACACCCGTGTCCGTGACCCGCAGCATCGTATGGTCGGGCGTTACGCGAATCGATCGCCCGCCTTTGGTCTCGACTCGGATGAGGTGGTCCTGACTGGGATGTTTCGAGACAGCAGTTACCGACTGTCTCGACCGATTTCCGTGTTCATCGATCGACGGGACCTCTATTTCTCCGTCGAGTTCCTGAACGAGCGTTCCGAAGTCGTCGGTTCGGGGGTCTTCGAGCCGGGATTCGACGAACGTCTCGATCGAGATCTCTCGGCGCACTCCGTCTTCCAGATACGCGATCTCCGTCTCCGGGTGGAAACAGTTCCGACGTTTCGCGGCGTGAAAGTACGGATGCGCGTATCCCACGGCGGCCGACGTGAAACCGACCACTCTCCCGACAGTCGCGGCGCTCGTGTGCGGCGCCATCCCGAAGACGAGCTCGCCGACGAGGTCGTCGCGCTCGTTCACCTCGTAGAA
>NZ_JAXRUU010000354.1:0-1016 GCF_034497445.1 Halorubrum sp. AD140 | reverse complement strand
TGGCGCATCGAGCGCCTCGACGACGGCGCCGACGGTGTTCTTCTCGGGGTCCTCCGGGATGTACTGCGCGCCGACGCCCGTGACCTCGATCGTCGTCTCGGCCGCCTTCTCGACGGTGACGACGTCCGCCGGCCGCGTGAGCGCCGCCCCGAACACGTCGAAGCCGCTCCCGAGGTTCGCGCTCGTCGCGGGGGCCCGTACCGTTACCATGGCGGGGAGTGTCTCCCGGGGGGCAAAAAGGAGCGGGATCGAACGGAACGACGGCGGGGGCGGTCGGGATCGTGGTCGGCGAGAGAGAGAGGAGAGGGCGGGCGCGTCGAGCGCGGTTCGGCCGAGCGCTCCGTTCGGCGTCGATCGGCCGCGTCAGCGGGCCATCGTCCACAGCAGCGTGCCGACCAGGACGAGCGGGATGCCGAGGAGGATGAAGGTCGGCGGCATCGTCGTGTACGGCGCCATCAGGAAGATGACCCCGAACGCGGTCAGGATAGACGCCATGATCTTCTGGGACTTCAGCGGCGCGGCGCCCAGGAGCGACACGATGAGCCCGAACAGGAGGATGTGCCCGAGGTGGTAGTCGAGCAGGAACGTGTCGATGAACAGCGGCGAGAGCATTCTTGGCTGGAGGTGTGAGCGATTCGCGCATTAAAGTTCCGTTTCTCGTGGCCGGGGCGTCCACCGCGTGCCGATCCTATAAGGGCCGCCGGTGCGACCGGCGACCGTGCGACTCGTTCAGGTCATGATTCCGGCGGGCAAGCGGGCGGCGGTCGTCCGCGCGCTCGACGAGGAGGGGGTCGACTACGTCGTCACCGACGAGACGAGCGGCCGCGAGTACACCGCGGTCGCGACGTTCCCGCTCCCGACCGCCGCCGTCGAGCCGGTCCTCGACCGGCTGCGGGAGGCGGGGATCGACGAGAGCACCTACACCGTCATCGTCGCGGCCGAGACGGTCATCTCGCGGCGGTTCGAGGCGCTCGAAGCGCAGTACGAGGAGGAGGCCGAGCGCGGCGGCGACCGGA
>NZ_JAXRUU010000353.1:0-1016 GCF_034497445.1 Halorubrum sp. AD140 | reverse complement strand
CGGCACGCAGGCCATCGACGACGCGTACAACTGGATCCGCGCCGGTCGGAACCGCGACCGTCCCGCGATCGTGATCACCACGGACACGGCGCTGTACGCCTGCGGCGACCCCGGCGAGGCGACGCAGGGCGCCGGCGCCGTCGCGATGCTCATCGACGAGGAGCCCTCCGTCGTCGAGCTGTCGACCGATCAGGGGTACGGCTCGAAGGACGAGACGGACTTCCTGAAGCCGAACCAGCAGTTCCCCAGCGTCGACGGGAAACGGTCGGTCCAGGTGTACCTCTCCCGGATGCGCGAGGCCTTAGAGGACTACGAGTCCGTCACCGAGGACATCGACTTAGAGGACTTCGCGTACGCGCCGTTCCACACGCCGTTCCCGGGGATGGTCCGGAAGGCGGCGCTGTTGGCGTACCGGCACGTCATCCGCGACACGGCCCACGAGGACGCGCTCGCCGACGAGATCGGTCGCCAGCCCCGGGAGGCGGAGTACGAGGACCGCGAGGCGTACGAGGAGGCGATCCGCGGGTACATGGACGACCTGAAGACCACCGAGCAGTACCGGACGTGGTACGACACGGTCGTCGAGCCGACGCTCGGGCTCTCGCGCGAGGTCGGCAACTGGTACACGAGTTCGGTCCACATCGCCCGCGTCAGCGCCCTGCGAGACGCCCTGACCCGCGACCGCGGGTTCGTCGGCGACACGCTGCTCGTCGCCTCGTACGGCTCCGGCGCGCAGGCCGAGATTCACGCCGAGACGATCCGCGAGGGGTGGCGGGCCGAGATCGAGGGGATCGACATCGACGACCAGCTCGACGCCCGCTACGACCTCACGTGGGAGGAGTACGAGGACGTCCACGACGTCCACGAGTACGACGCGGACCTCGGCCGCGAGGTTGAGGAGTTCACCCAGCCCGACGGGGAGTTCGTCTTCACCGGTTGGGGCCGGATGAACGAGCGGCAGTACGAGTACGTCGAGTAACGCCGCGGCCCCTGCGTTCGGCCTCGTTCCGATCCGC
>NZ_JAXRUU010000352.1:0-1016 GCF_034497445.1 Halorubrum sp. AD140 | reverse complement strand
AGGCGTCGAGGCCGCTGTCGGCGATGTCGTCGAGCAGTCGGAGATAGGCGTCCGCGTCCGCGCGGGCGTCGTCGGGGTCGTCGTAGTGTTCGCCGAGCAGGTTCAGGATGACCGCGACGCCGTCCTCGTTCGCGGCGCGGGCGTGGTCGAGGGCCGCCGGAACGCTCTCGCCGGCGACGAACCGCCGGGCGATAGGGGGGATCATATCAGTGATTCCGGACGGGGCGAACTTTACCTTTGCCGACTCGGAGGCGGTGGCCGCAAGACGGCGCCGCGGGGAGACCGACGAGCGTTCGGCGACGGATCCGGGGTTTATAACACGCCGCGCGTCGCCCGTGTGGACATGATCGGTTCACTCGTCGCGACCGCGTTCTGGGCGATGCTCCCGGCGTACGTCCCGAACAACGCCGCGGTGTTGGCGGGGGGCGGGCGCCCAATCGACGGCGGCCGCGAGTGGCGCGGCGCGCGGCTGCTCGGCGACGGGAAGACGTGGCGCGGCACGGCGGTGGGGACCTTAGTCGGCGTCTGCCTCGCGCTCGGGCTTAACGCGCTGGCCGACCCCGCGAGCGCCGCGCTCGGCGCCGATCTGCCGACGTTCGCACTCCCGGCCGCGTTCGCGCTCGCGTTCGGCGCGATGTGCGGCGACATCGGCGCCTCGTTCCTCAAGCGTCGGTCCGGGCGCGAGCGCGGCGCCGCGTTCCCGGGGCTCGACCAGCTGGACTTCGTCGTCGGCGCGCTGGGCCTCGTCTTTCTCGTCGACACCGACTGGGCGCTCGCGACCTTCACGCCGCGGGTCCTCGCGGTCGTCCTCGTGATGACTCCCGTCCTCCACGTCGTCACGAACGTCGGGGCGTACGCGCTCGGGCTGAAGAACGAACCGTGGTGAGCGGGGCGGGAGTGCGCTCCCCGGCGAACGTCTCGCTGTGAAGTTTCGTATCGAGCTTATTTTCTTCAGAAACTGATCGTGTGTTCGCGCAATTCGCAGCGACGAGAACGGCAGAAAGATATATATGCTG
>NZ_JAXRUU010000351.1:0-1018 GCF_034497445.1 Halorubrum sp. AD140 | reverse complement strand
AGTAGACGCCCTCGGTGTTCTCGCGGAGGAACACCACGTCCGTCTCCGGCCGGAGCGCGTCCACGCCGGGGTACGCCTTCGCGGGGCGGACGTTGACGAACGAGTCCACGGCGTCCCGGAGCGGGAGGATGACGTCGGCGGCGGTCTCGCCTGCCGCGCCGAACAGCGTCGCGTCCGCCTCGGCGACGCGCTCGTACGTCCGCTGCGGGAGCGCCTCGCCCGTTCGCTCCTTCACCGCGTCGCCGGCGTCGGCGGAGGCGAACGCGAGGTCGAGGTCGAACGCCTCCAACACCTCGACGGCGGCCGGCACGACCTCGCGGCCGATGCCGTCGCCCTCGATGACGACGATCTCGTCGGACATCCGGTCAGTCGTCCCCCTCGACGTACGGGAGGTCGGCGACCGTCTCGTCGACTTTGCTGCGGTTCGAGTACATCAGCGCAGTCGTGTCCCAGATCCCCTCGACTAAGGCCTCCCGCATCGCGTCGTCGACCTCGACGTCGATCGTCTCGTCGCCGTAGGTGACGGTCTCGCCCTCGACATCGATGTCGATGTGACCCTCGGGGTTCGCCTCGATCCACTCCTGAAGCGCCACCACGGTCTCGTGGTCCGCGGTGACGGCGGGGATGCCGAGCGACTTGCAGTTGTCGCGGAAGATCTCGGCGTAGGACTCGCCGACGACCCCGTCGACGCCCCAGCGCATCATCGCCTGCGGGGCGTGCTCGCGGGAGGAGCCGCAGCCGAAGTTGGAGTTGACGACCGCGATCGACGCTCCCTCGAAGCGGTTGAGGGGGTGGTCGTTGAACTCGCCGTCCTCGTCGCGCCGGGCGTCGTAGAAGAGGTAGTCCGCCATGTTGTCGAACGTGACCTCCTTCATGAACTGCGCCGGCAGGATCTGGTCGGTGTCGACGTCGTCGCCCGGGATCGGCACGCCTGTTCCCGACACCTCGGTGATGTGCTGATCGCCGCCCGCGCTGGCGTCGGGGGCCATTAGTCGGCCACCTCGTCGACGCCGCCGGC
>NZ_JAXRUU010000350.1:0-1018 GCF_034497445.1 Halorubrum sp. AD140 | reverse complement strand
GTCCCGCCCCGCACCGCTCCGCACAGCACCTCTCACCTCCCCAGCCTCGTCGCTGGCAGCCTCCGCTGCGCTCCGGCGCCAGCGACTCCCTCGCGCGTGCGACTCGCGCCCTCCGGGCGCTCGTCGGCACGCGCCACCGCAGTTGTTCGTAATTGCCACGTCAACGGAACGAGGTACGACCGTCACGAGCCCCCGCAGAGCGGCGCGGACCGGGGCGCTTTTTATGGCCACGCTCGAAGCGTCCGGTGTGCTATCGGTCGAGCTCCACGCGCACTCCGCGCTGTCGTACGACGGGCGCGACCCGGTCGAGCTCCTCTTGGAGCAGGCGGCCGCGGTTGGGCTCGACGCGCTCGCCGTCACCGACCACGACGAGATCGACGCCAGCATCGAGGCGGCCGAGAAGGCCCCCGACTACGGCCTCGTCGGCGTCGTCGGCATGGAGGTGACCTCGGCGGTCGGCCACGTCCTCGCGTTCGGCATCGAGGAGCGGATCGAGACCGGCCTCCCCTTCGACGAGACGCTCGACCGGATCCACGACCAGGGCGGGATCGCGGTCGTCCCTCACCCCTTCCAGAAGTCCCGTCACGGCGTCGCCGCCCACATCACCGACGAGCAACTGGCGAGCGCCGACGCCATCGAGGTGTACAACTCTCGGCTGTTCACCGGGCGCTCGAACCGACAGGCCGAGAAGTTCGCCGTCCGCAACGGCCTCCCGATGACCGCCGGCAGCGACGCGCACATCTCCGAGATGGTCGGGCAGGCGGTGACGGAGGTGGGCGCCGACGAGCGCTCCGCCGCCGCGATCCTCGACGGCATCGCCGACGGCCGGACCAGCGTCGTCGGCAAGCGCACCCCGTGGCGGATCTCGCTCCGCCAGTTCGGCGGGGGCGCCAAGCGCCGCGCGCTCCGCGCGCTCGACGCCCTCAGGTGACCGCGATGACGGCCCCCGCCACCGATCTGCGAGGCGCCTCCGCGGACCGCGTCCGGGCCGCGCTCCGCGACGGCGACCCCCTCCCCG
>NZ_JAXRUU010000349.1:0-1019 GCF_034497445.1 Halorubrum sp. AD140 | reverse complement strand
CCGAGAGGTCGGGGTCCGCGAGTGGCATACCACCCGTTCGACCGACCGAGGGATAATTCTCGGTGATCGAGCGCGGGATCGACGAGGCGGTATTTATTTACCGACGAGCGGCGGCGACGATCACTTGTAAATAACAACTGCGGCGAGAGCAGGCGCGAGGGAGTCGGCCGGTCGGAGCGAAGCGGAGGCCGGCCGACGAGGCTAGGGAGGCGTGAGGTGCTGTGCGGGGGTGGGACTCGAAGGGGCAGTCGCGAGGACGGCGCAGACGACGTAACTGATAGTTTGGTGGGCTTGTGCTGAATACACCGCGCAAATCACCCACGACGATTCCGTCACATGCGTAAGATGTTCGGATCACGGGTCGTCCGTCGTTCACCAATCCACAGGCGGTTCGGCGGGGAACAAGTCTCTGCCAACGAGTTCTCGTTGGCCGAAGGAGGAGGACAACAGTTCCAAGAACGCTCGTTCACGGGGCGCAGGCTCGCCGTGCGTGTACAGATAGACGTCGTCCGTCAGTGGGTACCCCTCCTCGTACACGCTCACACTGTCACCGTCGATAGTCACGTCCAGAAGTGGGACCTCGTGCTCGCGGGCAAGGCTGACGTCGGACGCGTGGAGGACTCCAAGCGCGTTGTCTCGTTTCGCCGCAGCCGACACCAGTTGGGTTGCTCGGCCGGCTCGGTAGTCGAGCGCTGATGGGGTCGTGTCGCCGGCGAGGAAAAAGTCCTCGTAAGATGTGTTGGTGTCGCTGGTGACCGCGGGTCCGAGAAAGAGGAACGGTTCCACGTCGGGACCTCCCAAAGTTCGCCAACTGGTAATGTCGCCGGAGTACAACCGACGAATCTCCCCGGGAGTCACTGAATTGAGGTCCGCCTCCGCGAGAGCGGGCGAGATAATGAACACCCAACCGTCTCGGGCCACGAGATGACGAACGACGTCGGCAGCCCGATCACCGAAAATCTCCGCCGGTATCGGGTCGGCCCGAGTTGACCCGAGTCCCGCCACGTCGACGGTTCCCT
>NZ_JAXRUU010000348.1:0-1020 GCF_034497445.1 Halorubrum sp. AD140 | reverse complement strand
GAGATATGTATCCCGGACAGCGCCCGGGGCGACGCGGGGCCGTTCTTACCGGTTCGTCGGCTCCCGGGGGAGATCGAGCGCCTCCGTCAGGTCGTGTTCCTCGCCGGTGATGAGGTAGAGGACGTCCTCCAAGATCACCGCCAGCTCGGGCAGTTCGCGCACCGCGAGGAAGGTGATCGCGATGAGGGCCACGACCGCCAAAAGCTGGCTCATGATCCGGTCGGAGATGAGGAAGGAGACGCGGTACGGGTCGGTCGCACCGAACATCGTCAACACGAGGTCCGGGTACCAGTGCATGTACTGGTTGCCCGCCACCACCGAGATGAACGTCGTCCGCAGGATGTTCAGGACGTAGATGAGCGGGAGCGACACCGCGAGCGCGCGGAGCTTCCGGGAGAGCGGCGCCTCGACGGCGGCCACGAGGCCGCCGAAGATGGCCATGCTGCCGAGCCCCGTACACGCCAGCACGATGTGGATGACGACGGTGTGGCCGTCGTCGAGCGTCCACGAGTACGCCGCGTCGTACCCCTCGTTGCTCGTCACCGCCTCCGGCGCGTACCCGAGGAGGTCGATGAGGGCCCCGGTCTGGGCCGCGACGATCTCGATGAGGACCCGACGGGGCTCCGGGACCGCGATCCCGGCGAACGTGAACGCCGGGATCGTCTCGAACGGGAGGTAGATGAACAACATGATCGCGATGGCCCGGGTGAGGGTGAAAAGCGACGCGCGGCCGTCGTACAGGAGGTACCCCGCGTACACGCTGGCGGGGAAGCCGACCAAGGCGAGGATCGACTCGACGTAGCTCTGGTGTTCGAAGGCGAAGTACGGCACCGTCGACAGCCAGAAGAGCCCGAACAGCGCCCACGTCGCGGCCGCGAGCGTGCGCCCCGCGGAGAGCCCGCGGCTGTCGAGCAGCCACGCCGTCGCGAAGAGGATCGCGACGATCCACGCGAACGTGAACGTGTCGGGGATCACGCTCAACACCGCCGGCGCGCCGTGGCCGAACATATCCCTGTGGTC
>NZ_JAXRUU010000347.1:0-1021 GCF_034497445.1 Halorubrum sp. AD140 | reverse complement strand
TCACGGACGCTCGCCAGGATACTCGCCGCAGTGTCGGAGTCTTCCCCAACGAAGCCACGGCCGAAGGCTCGCTTGTATCCCGTCTGATTACACTGGTCACACCCGGAGCCGGAACAGGTATCACAGGTCTTGTCCTGTCGTTCTGGGGTTGCATCTTTGCCGAGTTCGGCCATAACATCGAGCACGAAGTCGTCTCCGGGGTCGATACATCCGATCTCGGCACCGACACGCTGTCCCTGGAAGTCGTTTCGACTCTGCACGTCCCCTTGGTGCATCGTTTGTGGATCGTCGAGTCCGGTTTCGACAAATGCACTCTTGATGTGGTCTTCAACAGCAGAGGGTGCGACGGCCGTTTGGAACTCGTCTCCGTACTGTTCTCGGAGCGTCTCTATCAGCACCTTGTTCTTCTCTACATCGAACCGCTTGTTGGTCGTGTAGGAGTACGCACCATTACCGACCTGGATCACGAGAAGACGTCGCTCGTATCGTCTCCACAGACGACGCTCGTCTTCGGACATGAGTGTCTCAGAGTCCATCGCATCGCCGACGTTGACTCTCCACAGCCCCCCGGTCGGGTGGGCGTCGAATCCGATAACGGACCGGGCATCACTCATGTTCGGGGCGATCCGGAGCGTTGTGATTCAATTGTCGTTGTCGATAACAAGTGACACACGGTGGGTGTCGACGATATCATCATCATTCGGTGTCTTCGAGAGCGACGGGGTGTCGAATATCAGCTCTGCATATCGCCGACCATTCGCATCACTCTGTTTTCGGGCGGCGTCCCACAACAGCTCAGTGAACGCTCGGGCTTCCATGTGTGCGTCGGGGTGATTGTAGTACCACTCTCTGTCGGGCCGGTGGTTGAACAGGCTGTA
Source organism: Halorubrum sp. AD140 (assembly GCF_034497445.1). Classification (NCBI taxonomy): domain Archaea; kingdom Methanobacteriati; phylum Methanobacteriota; class Halobacteria; order Halobacteriales; family Haloferacaceae; genus Halorubrum; species Halorubrum sp. AD140. The sequence continues at coordinate 143 of NZ_JAXRUU010000347.1, read as the reverse complement.
GATGTCTTCGAACTCTTCTGCGAGCTCGTAGTGGCCCATGTCTCCGTTCTCCTTACTTGCGACTGTCATTAGTTCGTCGACCGTCTCAACATCCGTGTCGGCGTCATCGATGAAAGCATTGACTGCGGCCTTGACTCGGTTGG
>NZ_JAXRUU010000346.1:0-1025 GCF_034497445.1 Halorubrum sp. AD140 | reverse complement strand
TGTATGAGATATTACCAAACTCTACACCGGCATTTACTATCCGGCCCTCATCCGCTGACAACGCTGAGTAGGTCATATTAGCGGGGAGGTGATCCCCGGTTCGGTAGTGTGAGGTTCCAGAAGTAGAGTTTGGAATAAGATACCCCTTAACATCACCCCCAGGATAGGATGTACCAACAGAAACAGTCTGTTTTGTCTTGAGAACTCTTTTGCGAATCCCACTGACACCGACTATTTCATTATTATTTCCACGTACAATAAACAAAGTTGAGTTTGTATTGCCGCTGAGATCGTCAATTGTAATACCAATAGTTGTGCGGGTATCTCGATGTAATTGAGGAGACCCTGTAGCTTGGTCGTGAATTTCAATCGTCCCGTCTATTATTTCGAATGAATTTGTATCTCTTACTTCTACTACTTCTGTATAAGAAGAATCAATATCATTTGTAACGCTAACGTCATACTTTATGTTTGTAGATTTATTTGCTTTGCTCGTGTTAATTCCAGATATTTGAGCAGAGTCAATCTGTAATGAGCGGCTTGATTTGTTCGGACGAATAGTTGCTGTTAGAATCGTCTCATCCTCAGACTTCAATTTTGTAGTATTAATTACAGAACCATTTTGAATATCTTCAATTGACATTGAAGCCGATGTTGTGTTGATCCCGCTTGACTCAATACTAGCTAAATCCACATACAGTCTAATCTTACTGTCATTATCTGTTTGATTTGAGAAAAATATCTCTATATCGCTGATATTTTGGTGAGATTGTCCTATCTGAATGGGCTCTGGACTGCCAGTTTCAGTCAAATTAGGTTTATGATCATTAGTTTGAGCTCCGACTGTACTCACGCCCAATAATAAAACAACAGCACCGATCACGACACAGACCACGATGCCCCCCCACAACCATCGAAACGATCGCGTCCAGATCATAGCGAACGGGCCACGGATGCCAAGCGATCGCTCTCGGGGTGGCGCGGCGTTGGTAGTCGGCCAGGCCCCGCGAAGCGGCTCTTGTCCC
>NZ_JAXRUU010000345.1:0-1025 GCF_034497445.1 Halorubrum sp. AD140 | reverse complement strand
CCCCGGCGCTTCGACCCGCCGCATTCGGTTCGGATCGACGACGCCGCCGACCGTGACCGTCTTCTCGACGCGGTCGAGCGCCGCCCTCGCGCCAGACTGGTCGTCGACGGGCGTCGCGTCAGCGAACGCGCCGGCGTACAGCCCTAACCCGAGTCCGACGACCACCACCGCGACGAGCGCGGCGGTCGGTTCGACGGCGGCGCGGTCGGCGGTCGAGAACGACGCGGCGGATCGCGTCGACGCTCCCGGCGTCTCCGATCTGACCGACCGCACGAGATCGAGTGACACGCGAGATCACCCCACGAGCGTGACGCGGACGTCGCCGTAGTGGACCCGTCGAACCGTGATCCGCTCCGGCGCGGGCGTCCACGTCGCTTCCGTCGCTCGCGCCCGCTCGGCCGCCGCCTCAAACGCCGCCGGGTCGTCGAACGCGGCGTCCGGGGGGGCGCCGGCGAGGACGCGCCGCAACCGCGCGTCCGTCGTCGCTTCCGGGGCTACCCCGGTCGCCGGCCGGACCACCGGCGTGACCCGCGAGGCGTCGAGCGTCGCCCGCGCTGTCCCCCGATCGTCGCCGAGCGAGACGGATCCCTCCGCGAGGCGAATTCTGTCCGCGGCGATGCCGTGTTCGGCCGTCGCCGGGTACTCTCCGCCCGCGACCGAGTCGACCGTGCGAGCCACGCCGTCGGCGTCCGGCGGCGGCGAGGCCGGAAACGACGCGGCCACGCCGACGGCCGCGACGCTCACGACGGCCAAGCCGAGCCACGCGTACGTGGCGTCGAGGTGCGTCTCGAACATGGCGCGGCTGGCCGCGGCTTTGTATATAAATGATCGGCGCGGGGGTCGAGTCCGATCGCGCCCCTGCTCCGCCGCCGCCCGGCTTCAAAGCGGGAGCCCGGCGCCGGCGAACGCGACGAGGAACGTCGCGGTGGCCGTCGGCAGCGCGATGCCGATCCGATACGCCACCAGCGTCCGGTCGACCCCCCGCTCTAAGCCGGTCGCGAGCCCGGTGAGGAGCGCGGCGAGCA
>NZ_JAXRUU010000344.1:0-1027 GCF_034497445.1 Halorubrum sp. AD140 | reverse complement strand
GAGGACGCGGGCGACGACCAGGACGACGGGGTTCAGCGCGAAGCCGACGACTCGTCCGAGCCCGCCCTCGACGTTCAGACCGACGCCCTCACCGTCGCCCACATGACGATCGTGGGCGGTGCCGACGGGACCGGCGTGCTCCTCTCCGGGAGCTCCGGCACGGACAACGTCAAGAACCTCGACTTCGAGGACAACATCGTCGTCGCGGGCGACGGCGGTACCGGGTTCGGCGGAGTCCCCATGTCGATGGGCGACCCCGACGACGGGAACGAGTTGACCGACAACACGTTCACCGTCGCGCCGGGCGCGGAGGCGGAGGCGCTCGCGTTCATCAACGGCAGCGCGGTCCCGCCGGGCGACGAACAGCCCGACGGCTACACCGTCGCTGACAACACGTTCACGACGGAGACGCCGTCGGACGAGCCGGACGGGACGACCGGTATCTCGCTCCACCTCGAGAGCGACGACGCGACGGTCGAGGACAACGAGTTCCCGTCCGAGGGAGCAGGTGACTACGACGTCGCTGTCGCCGGCGACGACAACGAGGTATTGAACAACGACCTCGACTCCGACGGCTTCGCCGACGGGCTCTTCCGCGCCGGCGAGGACGTCTCCGCCACGGGCAACGACGTCGACGGAGCCGATGGCGACGGCGTCTTCGTGGCCGAGGGATCCGCGGACGTGGCGATCGACGACAACGACGTCTCGGACAGCGGCGCGTGGAGCGTCAACGCGCCGAGCGTCGCCGACATCGACGTGACCGCGAACACGCTCGACGCGAACCTCGGAGGCGTCCTCGTCGAGGGCGTTTCCGACGTCACGGTGAGCGGTAACGACATCGACGGCAACCAAGAGGAGGGCGTCTCCGTCTCCGGGAGCGAGACGGTGACCGTCGACGACAACGACGTCGACGCCTCCGGCGACGAGGTCGCCGGTGCGGGCATCGGCGTCGAGGAATCGAGCGACGTCTCCGTCGCGGACAACGACGTCACCGAGAACGACGACGGTCTCGACGTGAGCAACGTCT
>NZ_JAXRUU010000343.1:0-1029 GCF_034497445.1 Halorubrum sp. AD140 | reverse complement strand
CCGCCGATCGAGGAGCCCTCGATCACCGACTTGAGGTTCTCGACGCCCGCCTCGTTGTCGATGGTCGGCACCGCGTAGACGACCGCGCTGTCCTCGGGCACGTCGTGGGCGTCCACGACCGCCTCGAAGAAGCGCTCGGCGTCCGCGACGCTGTCGTCGTCCTCGGGGAGGCCCGACCGCAGCATGAAGCGCACGCGGTCGGGGTACTCGACCGCGGCCTCCTCGCCGAACAGCACCTTCTCCTCGCCGGTGATGGCGTCCTCGTAGGTCGCCAGGCAGGTCAGCACCGAGTGGCGCTCGCGCCCGCCCCGACCGTCGGGGACGTCGAGCACCGTTCGGGTGCTACCTAATTTCACGCCGACCGCAGCCGATTCGTCCGATTCGTTGATGTCCGTGGATTCGTCGTCGCTCATTGGTCACTCGCACACGAAGCGATCCGGACGATGGAGACGAGGCTGATCCGGTGGTCCGCGGGGGTAAAGGGCCGGTCGCGCGTCGGCGCGTCGAACCCCCCCAAGCGGCCGATCTGGCCGTAGTACGACAGCGCGTCTCGGGCCCGCACGTGGCCGCCGACGTCGACGAGGTAGCCGAGCCACTCGCCGATCTCGCGTTCCGCCGCGGGCGACGCCGGGATGGCCGTCAGGTACGGCTTCTCCCCCGGGCCGTCGCCGTTCAGCCGCGCACCACGCTGACGCTGGAGCAGCTCCGTGAACGCGGCCGAGCGCGCCGCCTGCTCGGCCCAGTTCCGGTTCGGCCGCCGGAGCGCCCGCTCCCGAGGCGCTCCGTCCGCACCGTCTCGCGGGGCGTCCGCGATCCGGCGCAGCTCCCGTACGTCGTATCGTCGTGGATTCAGACTCATGTTCCGTCCGTCGTTCGCGTCCGTGTTCGGACCGTCTCGGCGGGGTCATATGATGGTTGGCCCTCAGTTATCAGCGGTGAGAAACTACCGGAGCGGCGAGAGCGACCGCGCGCCGCTCGGACGACGATCCGGTTTTCGGCTTCGAGGCGTCTCGGTATCGGCGGGGGCCG
>NZ_JAXRUU010000342.1:0-1032 GCF_034497445.1 Halorubrum sp. AD140 | reverse complement strand
GCGGCCACTCGGAGGCACGCGCCACCGCCTGTCATTTATAAGCGAGCGGGCAGCGGCGTCTGTCGTTTAAATACCGCATTCGACCGTCGGGAACCGCGACGGAGCGGGTTCCCCGACCGGTACTTTCAATCGGCGATCCGGCGAAGGCGTTCGCGTGACCGTCCCAACGAAGACGCTCCCGAACGGCGCGGGGCTACCGGCGCTCGGATTAGGCACGTACGACCTCGACGACGAGGAGACGGCCGACAGCGTGCGAGCGGCGCTCGACGCCGGCTACGCGCACGTCGACACGGCCGAGGGGTACCACAACGAGGGAGCGGTCGGCGACGCCCTCGCGGCGAGCGACGTCGACCGCGACGACGTGTTCCTCACCTCGAAGGTGCTCGCGAAGCACCTCAACTACGAGTCGGTGATCGAGTCGTGCGAGGCGTCGCTCGACCGGCTCGGCACCGACTACCTCGACCTGTACCTGATCCACTGGCCGAACCCGGCCATCTCGCTGCGCGAAACCCTCCGAGCGATGGCGGAGCTGCGCGAGCGCGGGCTCGTCCGCGACGTCGGCGTCTCGAACTTCAGCGCGTACCAGCTCAGCTGCGCGCATCACATTTCGGACGTCCCTATCGCGGTCAACCAGATCGAGTTCCACCCGTGGTTCCAGCGCCCGGATCTGGTCGACTACTGCCATGAGACCGACACCGTGATCAAGGCGGCGGCGCCGCTCGCGCGGACGGATGTGTTCGGCGACGAGGTCGTCGCGGAACTGGCCGAGAAGTACGACAAGCACCCCGCGCAGGTCGTCGTCCGGTGGGCGATCGATAACGGCGTCGTCCCGCTGCCGCGGTCGTCGACCCCGGCGCACGTCCGGGCCAACGCCGAGACGGACTGGGAGCTCGACGCGGCCGACCGGCGGCGCCTCGACGGGCGCGACCGCGATCGGCCGGTGTACGACACCCCGGCCCGCGACTGGACGAGCGACGTGTACGGGATCGAGCAGTGACGAGGCGGGCCTACTCGGTGGCGCCCAGACCGCCC
>NZ_JAXRUU010000341.1:0-1033 GCF_034497445.1 Halorubrum sp. AD140 | reverse complement strand
CTCGGGACTCGTCTCCGCGGCCAACCGCGCGAGGTTCGGGAGGTCCCAGTCGGCGTCGGCCGCGACCACCGGCGCGCCGCGCCGCGAGAGCGCGCGGGCCAGCCCGAGGGTAGTCGTCGTCTTTCCGCTTCCGCCCTTGCCGCCGGCGACGGCTATCACGGCGGGGATGGGTCGGTATCCGGGATAAGAAGTCGGCCGCAGTTGCCGCGCGGTTCGGGCGTTCGACCCGCCGCCACGGCGGACGCGGGCGCCGTTAGTCCTGACAGCAGCCGCCGGCCTCGCCGCCGAAGTCGACGGCGAGCGGCTCGGAGATGGCCTCGTTGACCGCTTCGAGCGTGTCCTCGAGCTCGTCCTGCGCGTCGAGGTACTCGCTCATTACCGGCATCGAGTGGAGCTCGTCTTGCGCCGCTTGGACGCGCCGGAGGCCGTCGTTCGTCGCCTGTCCGGTCTGCCGGGCCTGCATGAACTCCGCGCGGAGCTGCTCGAACTCGTCGATCCGTGCTTGGACCTCCTCGTCGCGCTGGACCGCGGCTCTCGCCTCCTCGAAGCGCTCGTACTCCGGGGTTTCGGCGATCCGCTCGCCGAGCTCTCGGCCAAGGTCCTCGATGGAGACCTGTTCGACGCTCATATCCGAACATCGTGGCCGAGCGGTTTGAACCTGCCGGAGCCGGGAGGCGGCTTCCGACGTCAGTTACGCCGTCCGCGACGCGACGAACTCGACGACCGCCTCGAGCTCCCGCGGGCCGATGCCGTGGCCGCCCGGGAAGCTCCCGCTCGTGACGTCGGCTCCGAGGGCTTCGAGCCGGTCGACGGCCGCCGTCGTCCGCGACTCGGGGATCACGCGGTCGCCGGCGCCGGCGCCGACGAACACCGGTTTCCCCTCGATCCCCTCCGGATCGAGATCCGCGTGCGACTCCGCGAGGTAGCCGTGAAGCGCGACGACCCACGCGTAGCGGTCGGGCCCCTCCAAGAGGAGCGAGAGGCTCGTGATCGCGCCCTGGCTGAATCCGAGCAGACCGATCCGGCCCGCGGC
>NZ_JAXRUU010000340.1:0-1033 GCF_034497445.1 Halorubrum sp. AD140 | reverse complement strand
CGCCCTCGATGATCGTCATGAAGCCGAGCCCGATGAGCAACACCTGAATGCGTCTGTCCTCCTCGATCTGTCCGAAGTACCACCTGATGGTGGCGATGGCGCCGCTTCCCTCAAGATAGTTCATCAGGAGGATGGCGCCGAAGACGATGAGGATGATGTCGACCGCCTGAAACACGCCGTAGATCGCCGACGCGATCAGCCAGTCGAGTTCCATGCGCCAGTACGTGAGCCCGATCCCGGCCGCGAGCAGCCACCCGACCCCCATCGCTCGGGCGGCCGACCACCTGAGTCCGGCGAGCAGGACGAACGCGACACCGATCGGAATGACGCCGACGAACGCCAGTGTGAGAACACTTGTCATGGTTATTCGTTAGTGTACATTCCCGTCTTACAACGAACCATATGTAATTTTCTTTTTACCTGATACTCTCCGCGGCGGTCGTTCAGGTGTTTTTTGTATCCGGCAGTCGCACACAGCGATATGGACGACCACTCTCACGAACCCGACCCGGACAAGCGCGTGACCGCCCCGATGCAGGCGTTCGGGAGCCGCGAGGTCGGCATCGGCGCGGCCGTCACGCTCGTCGGCCTGCTGATCGCGTACGCGGTTCCCTTCCTCGCGACGTTCTGAACGCCGCCGCTCGTCGCGGTTTCGAGAGCGCCGTCCGTCGCAGCCGCGGCTCGGCTACCGCGGGTACCACGCGAGCGGGTGGTCGGCGGTGAGCTCCAAGGTGACGGACTCGTCGAGGTCGAACTCCTCGACGTGGTTGTGGAGGCAGTGGACCGCCTCGCCGGAGTCGAGGTCGACGCGGTAGACGAACGAGGGGCCGACGTACTGCCGCGAGGTGACGACGCCGTCGGCGAGTTCGGGGCTCGCGGGCGTCGCGCGGAGGTCGTCCGGCCGGACCAAGACGTCGACGGGCGCGCCGTCGTAGACGGTGTCGTACCCCTCCAGCGTGACGGCGTCGAAGCGGCCGATCCCGGTCTCGACCTTCCCGTCGCGGAGCTTCCCTTCGAGGAACGACGCCCGGCC
>NZ_JAXRUU010000339.1:0-1039 GCF_034497445.1 Halorubrum sp. AD140 | reverse complement strand
TCACGAGATTGCCGGCGACGAGTTTCCAGACACCTACTATGAGTGTGTCGACCCCGACTACGAGGATCGATCTCATACGTTCCGAGTCCGATCTGATCTCGGTGCCGTCGTTGGACGCCTGTGATGATCTGGTCACGGCTCAAAGCCGCTCTGTCGAAATCCTTAAAAATTGATAGAATCGGCGTGCGAGATACAGAGGATCAGTTCAGCACACCGGTTTCGTTGATCTCGCTTCAAATCAAGTGAACCAGCTGCTCGTTGAACCCGCTCATCGACCGGCTGTTTCAGGCGAGAATATGTCTGAATGATAGGACTTCAACAAAGCCGCTCCAATCAGTTTAGGCGAGTGTAAGAAGGAAGCCTCGCCCTTTAGCTTCCAACTGCACGCTGGCTGAATTTGGTATATATTACGATTGAGAGTATAACTCCAAAGACACCCAACGCAGAAATAACGGTGAACCCAGTAGCGTACCCCGAGACGCCGTAATAATCGACGAACAGCCGGAGTATCGGTGGGATTACGAACCCACCAAATGCTCCGATCCCGCCAATGATCCCGGAGGCACCCCCGACCGCCTCGGGGACGTACAGAGGCACAAGCTGGGTTACTGCAGCATTCGCGACTCCGATCCCAACTGCCAGGCATAGCATGGCTGCTACTGCGGCACCGAATCCGTCGGCGATTGTCATCAAGATCCCTGCACCGCCGACAGTTGCGAAACTGACTGCGGAGAGGCGTTCACCTCCGACCCTGTCACTCAGAAACCCACCGGGGATTCGTATAAACGTTGCCAGTAGGGCGAACCCAAGTGCCGTTATTATACCGGCGGTACGGCCATCGACTCCGTGAAACGATACCCAGTACGTTGGATACCAAACCGTAAGTGCCAGAAATCCGCCGAGAGATGTAAAGTAAAGCGCGACTAACATCCATGTTCGTGGCATACTCGCTGCTTGCCGAATCGACCCCCACGCATCATTGCTTGGGAAGATTTCTTCACCGAGTTTTTTACTGCCTTGCTTAGCCTCCTCCACGTTA
>NZ_JAXRUU010000338.1:0-1039 GCF_034497445.1 Halorubrum sp. AD140 | reverse complement strand
TACACGACGTCCACGGAGACGCGCACGTTCACGTCGCCGGTCTCGACGGCGGTCGAGGCGTCTCCCCCGTCCGCGCCGCCCGCCGCGGCCTCAGATTCGCGCGTCACGTACGGCGATGACCCCGACTCGCTCGTCGACACCTCGTAGACCCCGACGACGTCTAAGTCGCTCGCGTTCGCGAGCGCGGCCGCGTCGTCGTCGGCGTTCGACATGGCCGTCGCGATCGCCTCCTCGCGCACCTCGCGTTCGGCCTCCTCGCTCAGCCCGAACTGGATCCGCTGGACCCGGTCGGCGCCCGCGTCGACGGCGACGTCGATCACCTCGCCGACGGCGTCGACGTCGTCGAGTTCGATCGCGTACCGGTGGACGCCCTCGTAGCGCGTCCGGTTCGGGTCGTCGCGGGTCTCGTAGCTCTCGCGGACGTCGTACTCCTCGGTCCGGATGTCGTCGTCGCCGAGCCCCCACTCCGTCAGGGCCGCCCTGAGCTCCTCGTCGCCGGCGTCAAGCTCGTCGCGCACCGCGTCAGCGTCGTCGCCGGTCGCCGTGACCGCGACGCTGAGGGTGGCGCGGTCCGGCGCCGACGTCGCCTCGCCCGCGGCCGTCACGTCGATGCTCCGTTCCAGTTGCGCCTCGTCGCCGTCGGTCGGCGTCGCGGTGCCCGCGAGCCCCGAGCAGCCGGCGAGCGCGACGAGCGCCGCGATGCCGACGAGTGCCGTCAGTCGCCTGTTCATACCCGCCCGATCGATCGGAGACGGCTATAAAAGAACGATAGCGCAAAGAGCCGCTTTCGCTATCGGCCGCCGTCGCGGCCGGCGGCGTCCTCGTCGTCCGCCTCGTCTGCCTCCTCGTCGTCCGCCTCGTCCGCAGCCTCGTCGTTCGCCTCGTCCGCGGCCTCCTCGTCCGCCTCGTCGTGGTCCACGACGTACGTGTCTTCGAGGTGCGGCTGCTCGTCCTGCGGATCGTCGTCGACGTCCCCGGCCGGCTCGTCTCCCGCACCGTCTTCGAGCGCGGCGTCGACGGCCGGGGCCGCCGCGTCGTC
>NZ_JAXRUU010000337.1:0-1039 GCF_034497445.1 Halorubrum sp. AD140 | reverse complement strand
CGCTGTTCCTGCTCCTCTTCCCGCAGTACGTCCCGCAGGCGACGACGTACTTCTTCGGATCGATCGCCGCGTTCTCCGTGCTGTTCGTCGTCACGCTCGTCGGCGTCGCGGTGTACATCCACCACGAACGGATCACGCTGCTCGCCCTCCCGCTCACCCCGATCCTCGTGGTCCTGAACACCGTCGGCGCGCTGTGGGGCTGGGTCTCTCCGGTACAGACGTTCGCCGTGACCGAGAAAGTGGCCCCGAAGAAGGAGCGCATCACCGCGGAGACGGACCTCGTCTCTCCGGAGGCCCTCGAAGCGATCAACCCGTGGTTGGAGGAGGGCGACCTGGCGAACCACGACGGCGAGGAAACTCTCATAACGGACGGCGGCTTCGAGGACGGCTTTCTCTGGCCCTGAGAAGCTAGTTTCGAGCGGGGTCGCGGTGTCCAGAGCAGGAGTTAATAATTCGGGCGCGCAGGTACCTCGTAGTGGGTCGCAGTCGGGTCAGCCGACGGAGGGCGCTCGCCGCGCTGGGAGCGGCGTCCGTGTCCGGCTGTCTCGAACTCGACCGGGGAGGCGCCATGACGGACGGACCGGACGGAGACTGGACGGTCGTCGTCGAGGAGCGGTGGGGCCGGTTCGATCCGGACCGATGGGGCGTCGGGTTCATCGCTCCCGGGCCGAACCGGGGTGTTACCCGCGTTCTGGATGCATCCCGCGAACACGAACTGGCCGCCGGAGATCGACGTCGCGGAGCTGTTTCAGCGCGGCGACGCCCCCGAGACGGGACGGCGGTCGTTGAACGTCAACGTCCACTGGAGCGCGTCGGGAGAGCCGAACGACAGGGAGACGCACGAGGACGCCCCGTCGACGGTCGACGTCGGCGTCGATCTGACCGAGAGCTTCAACCGATACGGCTGCGCGTGGTTCGAGGACCGCGTCGAGTGGTACTTCAACGGCGAGCGGATCGCGGCGCGGTCGTCGCCGCCGGCGATGATCAGTTCGCTCACGGCGGGCGCGGCCCGGCCGTTCGGACTGATCTTCTCGAATCA
>NZ_JAXRUU010000336.1:0-1040 GCF_034497445.1 Halorubrum sp. AD140 | reverse complement strand
GCTGTCGAATCGAATGAACTCGCCGCAGACACGGCCGACGCGTATCTCAAGCGCTGGATCGACGAAGCGGGCTTCCGAGCCCCGGCTCGCGATATCGGCGTGTTCCTGGAGTGACGCCGCGTCGAGTGTCGGTCGCAATCGCTTGACTACCGATTCGCGTGCGTACGTGAACGCGGGCATCGCGCCCGCCGCGAGCGACCGGGCACGAGTGGGGAGTTCGCCCGGTCGCAGGCGGTCGGTTTTCGACGGCGACGCTTGCACTCACCAGCCACGCCGTCGGGAGTGACGATCTGTACGCACGATCGGAGACGACGGAACCGCGGCTCACAACGTTTATTGCGACTTGCGTACAATTCGCTATCAGAGATGGCAACGAGAGAGACGAACCGGGACACGCCGCTGGACACCGGCGGTGAGGCGTTCGAACTCCTCGCGAACCCTCGCAAAGCCTGGATCTACACCTACGTCGGCTACCACCCGGAGACGACGGTCCAAGAGATAGTCGAGACGCTGGATCTCCCGCAACGAACGGTGTACGACTACGTGGCAGACCTCGAAGCCGCGGGGTTCATCGAACAGTCGAACGACGGCCGCCCGGCCGAGTACGCGGCTCGCGAGATCGACCTCCGACTGGTCGCAGGCGACGCCGAGCGCCAGATCACCGGCGCGTTGGTCGAGGCGGTCGCCCGTCGGCTGCGGGACGACGACATCGACGCCTACATCGATCGCCACGGACTCGACGGGCTCGCCGTCGCACTCGAATACGCACGCGAACACGCTAACGGGTCAGTCACACATCAGATCATGGCGCGTGAACTGGATCTCTCGACCCTGGAAGCGGGAGTCATCCTGGACGCGCTCCGCCCCGTCGTCAAGGAATGAGCCGAACGGAACGCGACGGCGAGGTCGTGTTCGTCGACTCGTCGGTCCTCATCAGCTGCGGTCGACGCGACAGTGCGCGATTTCGAGCCCTCGCCCGAGAAGCCAGACGGCGTGAGACGGTCTTCCGGCTCTCGCCACAGGTGTACGCTGTGGTGACC
>NZ_JAXRUU010000335.1:0-1043 GCF_034497445.1 Halorubrum sp. AD140 | reverse complement strand
CTACTTCACTCATTTGTTCGGATAACCACCAGACTGCGTCCACCTCGAAATCTGTATTAGTATACTATCCAATAATGCCAATTTCGAGGTGGCCTGTTCAAGTCAAGGCCGGTACCCTTCTATCGTTTCCGCAGGAAGCCCGAACACATCGTCGGCCCATTCCAACCACTCCAGGGTGCCCTCTGATTCTTCTATCTTTGTCTTCAATCGCCGGACAACTCCCACCTCGAAATGAGTATTATTAGACAGGACCAATAATCAGTCGATCACATCGGGTTTGAGTGAGAGTGTCTGCTTGAACATGGTGTGAGACCAAGACAAGCAGACAGCAAGATAGAGGAAGAGCACCTGCTTAATTTTGTCGTCAACAGCCTCGACGAGGAGCTTGCGATAGAGCTCGGCGAGAATGTCGAGGTAACGACAGAGACGTTGTACGAGGTCCTCGCCGGCGCTAGCGCCGGCGGGACCTCAATCAACCACGTCTGCGAAACGACTGACGACTCGCCACACGCCAATACCGTCCGTGGACATCTCACCGATCAGTTTGAGCTTGATTCGGTTGAGGAGGTTGGAGACACGCTGTTGCAACGAGATGCGCTTGAGACACTACCGGATCGACCGGTGGAGGTCTGTGTAGACCTCCACCTCGATCCCTACTACGGCGACGAAGATGAGACAGAGGCGCTGTACTTCTCACAGGCGAAACGTGGAACGACCGCATTTCATGCCTATGCGACGCTCTACGCACGCGTACGTAACAAACGGTACACGCTGGCGGTTCGCCAGCTTGTCGCTGGCGAAACCACCAGCGATGTCCTCGGTGAGTTCCTCGAACTCCTTGACGGCCTTGACCTCACCGTCAAGGCCGTCTACCTTGACCGCGGATTCTACAACAGCACCTGCCTCAAACTGCTGTACGCGCACAACTACGCCTACGCGATGCCGATCATCAAGTGGGGTGAGACGATTCAAGAGGAACTCAGCAAAGGCTGGAGCCGCGAGATCGAACACGATCTCGCCGGCGAGGTAACGTTCCCCGTGTT
>NZ_JAXRUU010000334.1:0-1044 GCF_034497445.1 Halorubrum sp. AD140 | reverse complement strand
GTCGACGTACTCGAGGAACCCCAGAAGCTCGCCGTAATCGCAGGCCGCTGCTATCTGTCGCCTATCAAATTCCGTTTGATCATAGAGCTCGCTGCGTTCAACCGCCTCATCTCCAAGTAAGCGACACGTTTCATAGAGTGCCTCCGGCTTCGCCCGTGCTGGGAGGGTGTTGGTCGACATATCTGACTAAGTGTCGACAATTCTGAGAATAGTTTCCCTACATAGTCGTCTCCGCGCGCCATACTTGCTTATAGGGTGTCCGGTGGGTAACCGAAAAATCGTTCTTGACTCCTTCCCAACAATATATGTAGCCGGTCGCCGTGGCACGGATCATGCCCTCGGATTTCTTGGACTCACGTCAAGGTCGCCACTGGAGCTACGATCGGGATGGTGGCGATTTTGAGTTCTACCAAGGAAACGGATCAAGTGCTCTCGAGATCGTCGTCGTCGATCACGGTGAGCGACCCACCAAAGAGTTCCTCCAGAAGACGTACGCTGACCGGCGCGGCGGGCGAGTAAACCCGATCCTCGTCGTTGCCTTCTACGACGACCACGCCGGACTGTGCGGGCCGAGTGGCGAAGAGCCACCGGTCTACCGAGATGTCGACCGCGGGCAAGCAGATCGGGTCTGTGACACCGCACTCAACGAGCCGGACCGACACGCGGCTCAGCGGTTCCTCACTGAGACGCTCCCGCAGCTTGACGAGGAACTGACCGGGCTTCGTAATCAGGGCCTCCTCTCGACGCATGAGCTCAAGGTTGGCGTTCCCGAGCGCGACGACTGGGCGGACGCGACCGAACACGCTCGCCAAGCCATAGAGGACGATCCGCGCGAGCTGATCAAGGGTCTCAACTACGAGATTGACCAGCTCACCGACCAGAGCTACGTGCTCAAGGACACAAGCGACGGTCACGAACGCGCCGTGGCAATGTTCCTTCAAGAGGACGAGTCGTTCGATCACGCGCAGGAACGGTTCGTGGGCCAGTCTCCGGTCGCCTACGCGCTGAACGAGGCCGAAAAGCAAAACCGCGAATACGTCATCG
>NZ_JAXRUU010000333.1:0-1045 GCF_034497445.1 Halorubrum sp. AD140 | reverse complement strand
CTTCGCGCGGTTCGAACGCGACGCACAAATCGTCGAGAACGGGTTGTAGAGGCATTTGAACGCACGAATCCGATTTTCCGACCCGCGTCGTGAGCGAAGCGTGAACGCATGCGCGCCTCGCACGAGCGCGGGCCCCGAACGCGTGCGACTCTCGAGACGGTCGGCGAAGACGACCGACCAGCGTCGCCTCGACCGTCCGGTCGGCCGAGTCGTCAGACGTTTGTCGGACGATGAGCGAACCTGTTCGGGAGAGGTCGAGTCAGTCTCGGGCGGAGCCGAGTGCGGGCGGTGACCGGTTCGACGCTGCGGCGACCGGACTCGGCGCGCCGTCGGTCCGCGCGGATCGGCGGGGCGGAAACGCGGTCGTCCACGCGAAATCTGGACGAGGGTGTCACTGATCGACGACTCGTTCTCGAAAATTCGCCAGCAGAGGGCCGTGTCGAACTGGTGTGTGGCACGCATTCGTTCGAGTTCTGTTTAGTGTGCGTACCACGCACAGATGCGAGATTCGAACGAATACGGGTAGCGATTATGTTTGAGGTACCGAACTGTTCGCGTATCCGATTACTGACAGCACTCGGAGACGGTCTGTACGCCACGTAGTTCGACAGTCGAATTCGTTCGCCTCGAAGTATAGAACTGGCTCTCGAAGATATACGGTAAACGCACTAATATGTTCTATTATGGTACACTATACCGGCGTTAGCGCCAACCATGTATTCGACAGACACGGACGGTGGAAGCGTTCGCAGTTCCGCCGGGGTCTTTCTTATGGCCCTGGTGGTGGTAGTATCGATGCTCGCCGCGGGCGGGGTCGCGATGCAGCCCGTCGCGGCGGACCACACGGATAACTTTCCGGAAGACGAAGACGACCTCGAGAGCGACGAGATCCTCGTCGACGACGACTTCGAGGACGGTGAAGTGAACGAGTCGGACCAGATCTTCAACGAGCTCGGTCCGGCCCTCGAAGAGGCGGAGTCCGCCTACACCGTGTACGTCGCCGAAGGCGACTACTCGGAGAACGCCGTGGTCGACACGAACGTCG
>NZ_JAXRUU010000332.1:0-1047 GCF_034497445.1 Halorubrum sp. AD140 | reverse complement strand
CGGGCTCGACGCTGAAACACAGGTGGTGGACGGCACCCCTGTTGACGCGCTGGCCGCGCGCGGACGCCCGCTCGTCGCTCACGAACACCGTGAGGATCCGGCCGTCGCCGGTGTCGAAGAAGAGGTGCGTCTGCGAGGGGTCGTCGAGGTTCGGCTGCCGCAACACGAGCGGCATCCCGAGCAGGTCGCGGTAGAAGGCGAGCGTGTCCGCCTCGTTGCTCCCCCAGACCGTGATATGGTCGGTGCCGCTGGTGTGGAACGGTGCGTCCGGGAGCTCCGACGTGACCGGAGCCGGGTTCTCGTCGGTCATACTGACCGAAAGGCGACCGAGCCGTATAAAAGCGCGAGGGACGAGACGGTGACCGGCTGACACCGGCGTTATCTGGCGGCGCGACTCAGAGGTGGCAGCCGTCGGACTCCGCTCGGGAGCGCCCGGCGAGTCGCTGTCGCCGGCCGGCCGCAGCGTCGAATCGCAAATCATCGCGGACGGAGCCGTGCCGTCAGCCCCGGAGGAGCCGTCACCGTTGCCAGACGGGCGGCGCGACGCCGAGCGTCCGAACGACGGCGGGATACGCGACGGCGATGATCAAGACGGTAAGCAGCGACGCCCCGAGCCCGAGCCCGCCGAGGACCCGCTCAACGACCGCCAGCGCGACGAACATTGCGACGAACATCACCGCCCAGTGGGGAGCGAGCTGTCGCACTTTCTCCGTTGCCGAACTCATGGTTGCGATAGCACTCCCGACGGGGAGTGACTGTCGGTAGAACGAAGCGAAACCGCGCGAAAACGGCGGTCGACGGTCAGTACCGCGACGGGATGAACGCCATCCCGGCGAGCATGATCGACGACAGGACCGAGAGGACGAGGACGCGCGAGAGGCCGCTGTTGTACTGGTCGAACCGCTCTATCTCGGAGACCTGCGCCTCGTACCCCTCGATGTCGGTCGACATCTGGAGCGTCGACGCGTCGGGGAAGTGCGCGACGTAGTCGGTGTCGCCGATCGTCAGCGTCGACTGCTGTTCGACCTCGACCGTCTCCGTCTCGGT
>NZ_JAXRUU010000331.1:0-1054 GCF_034497445.1 Halorubrum sp. AD140 | reverse complement strand
AACTCACCCACGAAGACGTCGGAGCCGAGGTCGTTTCGACGAGCGTTGCGGGAGTGAAGCGGACACAGTACATCGCCATAGATGACGTCGGCCAACGGTTCCAGAAGCGGTATTTCGACGAGCGGCTCGGCCGACACGAAACGACTGTCAGTCGTGAAACGGTTCGTGACGAGCTGGTCAGCCGGCTCACACACCAGTCGTCACTGGGTGGTGAGGTAGGTCAGAATGACGTTGACGGTGGTCAAGACAGCTTCTGCGTGAAACCAGCTCGAAAGCTCCGATTTCAGGAGTGATGTTTTAACCAACACTTGGACAAGTAGATTACCCGTTGTTGGTTAAAGCGTTGTCAACCTGTGGATCCCAGCCCACCCAAGCCAGGAAACTATTCCTCAAAGTAAGAACTATATCCTTCGCCCTACAGTTCCGAGTATGTCCGAAGCAGACGCCACCGATGGGCCGCCCCCCTTCGAGGACGCGTTCAGCAGCGATGACGTCGAACAACGCATCTACGGTACTATCCTGCAGACCCGCGAGCCGGCGACGGCGAGCGCGATTGCCGACAGCGCCGACTGTGACCCCAAGACCGCCCGGAAGTATCTGGGCTGGTTCGACGACCTCGGCATCGTCACCCGACACGACGGCCACCCAGCCACCTACGAGCGCAGAGATGCGTACTTCGAGTGGCGACGGATCAACCAGCTCGCAGCCGACCACTCCGTCGAGGACCTGCAGGATCGCGTTCGTGAGCTGACGACGCGCATCACCGAGTACGAGGCGACGTACGACGCCGCATCACCGGCCGCAGTCGACGCCGTCGACGCCGCGGAGGCCAGCGACGAGCAGACCATCGACGACGTGTACAGCGACCTCGCCGACTGGGCGACCGCCCGCGAGGAGCGTGACCGATACGAACGCGCGCGCCAGCAACGCACAGGTGGCGAGCACGAACAGGCATCCGGGTAGCCCGCTCGATGGCGCCACCGACAGGCGATGGCGGGAGCCCTGCCCCCATCGATCGTCCCCTCCTCGAGTTTCTCCAGACGCGGCTCCAAGC
>NZ_JAXRUU010000330.1:0-1055 GCF_034497445.1 Halorubrum sp. AD140 | reverse complement strand
CGTTACCTGACGATCCTGAGTACATCTCAGTTGATGAGGTTGAAGACCCGAAGCTCCAAGAAATATTAAAATCAGCCGCGGATTCGGGTTATGGAGAATACACTACCTCTTCTACGTCTGAAATGGAACGATATACAGAGTTAGTTGAGACCCTTTCGTCGAGTGCATCGCTCAATGAGAATCTTCAGCCGGGAGCATATTTCGATGTCAAGGGGACACCTGTCTTGCTCATCATAGAGACGAGAGTTGATAGTGTGTCTGTTTTTGGAGATCCGGTAACTGTACAGTATTATGTCACAGAATACGTTATCCGTCGAACCGACGAAGAAAACGAATCACCACAGGATGGAACCGTGGTTGAATGTCGCCTCCCAGAGTGAATGTGGATGACAATTTGACTTCTTTTTAAACCGGTCAGTTCGTAGTTCTTATCGACCGACTGTTTCACACATTTCATATCTGAAAGATAGTATTTCAACAGAGCCGTACACAACTATTTATAAGCGAAAGCCTTCCCGACTCGGTTCGCCGATGTCCCACGGTGTTCGACCGCAACCCCCTTCCCTCGGCCGGCCGCGGTGACTGGTATGCAACCGACGGGACACCTGCGCGGCGACGCGGTCCGCGTCGGCGGGGACGCCCGCCAGCGCTTCTACGACGCCCGGGGGTACGGGCGGCCGCTCGACGGCAACGAGATCGCGCCCTCGCGGGTCGAGGCCGCGCACCTGCTGTTCCGCGGGGACCTCTCGGGAATCGCGCTCGCCGACGAGTCAGACCCCGTCGGCTTCGAGCGCTTCTTCGTCGCGAGCGCGGCCGCGGCCGACCGCTTCGCGGTGCGCTTCCTCGTCTACTCGGACCTCCGCGACCGCGGCTTCTACCTCTCGCCCGCCCGCGAGCCGTGGCCGGGCGGGCGCGACGCCGCGAGCGACGCGGTCGACTTCGTCGCCTACGAGCGCGGCGCGACGCCGGACACGGGCAACGTGAAGTACCCGATCCAAGTCGTCGGCGAGCGCGAGTCCGTCGCGGCCGCGGAGCTCGCGGGACGCCCCCTCGCC
>NZ_JAXRUU010000329.1:0-1056 GCF_034497445.1 Halorubrum sp. AD140 | reverse complement strand
CTGTGGTTTGTGGTTCCTCGCGCCCGAAACCAACATTTATTATCCGACCGGACGCGAAGCGTGACGTATGTCCACGTCCACGTCACCCGCACGTGTCCGCGACGGGTCGCCCGAGCTCGTCTGTAAACGGACGGAGAGCGACGGCGGCGGCGAGGTGACGTTCTTCGAGCGGGACGTCGACCCCGACGAGCGGACCACCCGGTGGATCACGGTCCGCGAGTCCGACTGCGTTTCCCGCGACGAGTGGCGATAAGAGAGTTTTAGCTGTGTTTTTGGTACTTATTTATAAACCGCCGCCAGCGGAGCGGCGGTGAACTCCTCCAAAGCCCCAGCCGATCGCTTATAAATAGTCGACCATGGAGCGGCGGCGAACACCTCCAAAGCCCCAGCCGCGAGGACTCGCGCGACTCGCTGCGCGCCTCGCTCGCTACGCTCGCTGCGGTGCTTACGTCGTCGAGCTCCGTCCTCACGGCTGCCCCTTCGAGTCCCACCCCGCCCCGCGCAGCACCGCCGGAAGACGTTCGCCTCGCTTCGCTCGGCGCTGCGTCTTCCGTGCCCCCGCTCGCTCCCTTCGGTCGCTCGCGGGACCGCAACCTCACGCCTCCCCAGCCTCGTCGCCCGTCCTCCGCTTCGCTTCGGACGGGCGACTCCCTCGCGCGCGCTCCTCGCGGCCGCCGAGGGCGGCCGCTCGCAGGCACGCGCCGACGACGCTGGTCATTTATAAATAATCGCCGCGGTTCGGTCAGTCGTCGTCCGCGGGCGCGCGGTCGGCGAACTGCGGCAGTTCGTCGTCGAGGAGGGCGACGGTGGCGAGTCGGATCGCGTGCGGCCAGCCGAGCGGGGTGGCGCTGTCGGGCGTCCCGTCGTCGAAGAACTGCTCCGGGAGGTACGTCGTCGGCTCGCAGAGCGTGCCGTCGGGCGAGACGTGCGCGAGCAGCTCGCGGGCCCGGGCCGTCATCTGGGCGGCGCGCGGGTCGTCGTGCGCCGCGAGCAGGGCGGCGAGCTCCGCGCAGGCGTTCGCCCCCCACGCGGTCGAGACGGTCCACACCTTCTCCG
>NZ_JAXRUU010000328.1:0-1057 GCF_034497445.1 Halorubrum sp. AD140 | reverse complement strand
CGACGTCGAGGTCGCGGGCCTTCTTCGGGTGGAGCGCGAAGAAGTAGCGCAGCACCTCGGGTTCGAGGAGTTCCAAGAGCTCCTGGACCGTGACGACGTTGCCCTCGGAGGAGGAAAACGCCTCGCCGTTGAGCGTGAACCACTCGTACACCATGGGGACGGGCGGCTCTGTGCCGAACACGTTCCGGGCGACGTCGACGCCGGAGGGCCACGACCCCTCCGCGTGGTCCTTCCCGAACGGCTCGAAGTCGACGCCCAGTACCACCCACTGGGCGGGCCACTCTAACCGCCACGGGAGCTTCCCCTCGCGGAACGTCGCGGTCCCCTCGTGGCCGCAGCCCTCGATGGTGTTGCCGCCGGCGTCCATGTCGGTACAGACGTAGTCGACGGTCTCCGCGTCGAGGTCGATCCCCGTCACCGTCTCCGTCACCTTGCCGCACGCCTCGCAGACGGGGTTGAACGGGACGTACTCGTCGTCCACCTTGTCCTGGTACGGCGCGAGCACCTCGCGGACGCGCCCGACGTCGCCGAGGACCGTCCGGACCGCGTCGTCGAACGTCCCGTCGGCGTACAGTTCGGTGTTCGAGAGGGTCTCGACGGGGACGTTCAGGCGGTCGGCGTCCGCCTTCAGCAGCCCCGCGAAGTGGGCCGCGTACGACTCGGCCTCGCCGAACGGGTCGGGGATCGCCGTGTACGGCTTCCCGAGGTTGCGGCCGAGCGCGCCCGCGTCGACCTCGCCGAGCCCGACGATATCGCCGTCCGCGTTCTCCAGCTTGCGCGGCACCTTCCGCAGCGGGTCCTTGTCGTCGGAGGTGAACACCTGCCGGACCTCGTGGCCGCGGTCGCGAAGCACCTCGGCGACGAAGTAGCCGCGCATGATCTCGTTGAAGTTGCCGAGGTGCGCGACGCCCGAGGGGGAGACGCCGCCCTTGATCACGATCGGCTCGTCGGGCCTTCGGGCTTCGATCTCGTCCGCGACGACGTCGGCCCAGAAGGCGTGGAAGGTCCCGCCCGACTCCCGAGTCGCTCCCTCCCCGTCGTCGGCCGCTGCCCCGTC
>NZ_JAXRUU010000327.1:0-1062 GCF_034497445.1 Halorubrum sp. AD140 | reverse complement strand
CCCGTGGCTCCGCCGAGCCTCGGACCTGGGACATGCGGAGATCGTGGGTTCGGAGCCCACCCCGGCCACTCTACAATTCGTTCGCTCGGCCAGCGACGCTCCTCTCCGTCCGACAGCACTTCCTGACCGACGACCCTTCCTGACCGACGGCTCTCACACCGGAACCGCCTCGCCGGCGACGAGCGCGACCGCGACGACGACGCCGCCCAGTCCCAACAGCGCGTAGTTGGCGAGTGGGTTCGCGGCCGTGACTAGGTCCAGCGTGTACTCGTCGTCCCACACTGGGGCGTACGGCCGGATCCCCATCGGGGTGAGCGCGTCCGCGAGGAGGTGCGAGACGATCGTCAGCGTGCCGAACAAGAGCCCGGCGCCGCCGAAGAGGAGCCCCCCGACGACTCCGCGCTGGAGGCCGACCGCCAGCCCCACGACCCCGAAGGCGACGCCAACCAGCAGCGCGAACCAGACGGTGTGCGTGATCCCGCGGTGCTTCACGAAGGGAACGCGCACGTCGACGTCGGGGAGCGACGCCAGCGACGCGACGCCGGCGGCGCCGACGACGCCGACCTCGATCGAGGCGAGGGCGGTGACCAGGAACCCGAGCGGTGCGTAGACGACCAGCGACGCCCCGAGGTGACCCTTCCGGTACATGGGAGCGACTGCGTGCCCGGTCGGTAAATCCGTTGCGTCGGCGGGCAGCGCGTCGCGCGTCCCGTCGCGCCTCGGGGGCGAAACGCCTACGGCCTCCCCCCGCGACCGTCCGGTATGACGCTGACCGCCCGCGACCTGATGGAACCGGACGTGAAGACGGTCTCGCCCGACGACGACGTCGCAGAGGCCTTCAAGCGGTTCGCCCGCTACGAGTTCAGCGGGTTCCCCGTCGTCGACGACGACTAGCGGGTGGTCGGCATCGTCACCGAGTCCGACCTCGTGGACCTGTTCGAGCCCGAGGACGAGACGCTGTGGATCCCGATCGGGCTTCCCCCGTTCGTCGACACGCTCTCCTATCAGGTGAAGCGCCCGTGGGCCGACATCGACCTCGTCGTCGACCTGATCCGCAACGCG
>NZ_JAXRUU010000326.1:0-1063 GCF_034497445.1 Halorubrum sp. AD140 | reverse complement strand
GGCCCCTCGCCGACGAGCTCGAACCGGACCTCGGGCAGTCGCTCGGCGAGCCGGAGCGTCTCGTCGACGTTCTTCTTGTGGGCCATCCGGCCGCTGTACCCGACCACCGGCGCGTCGGCGGCGGTCGGCCCGCCGTCGGTCGCGATGGGCGACACCCGGGCCGACTCGCGGGGCCTGAACCGACCCATCTCGATTCCGACGGGGAGCCGCGTGTGGTTCACGTTCCTCCGGATCCGCGAGGTCGAGGCCGTGACGCAGTCGAACGCGTTCAGAAATCGGTTCTCGTAGGCGACGTACGCCCGTCCGGCGAGCGAGGCGAGGCGCTCCGACTTGAGCCCCTGAACGAAGTAGTCCTCGACGGGCGTGTGGTGCGTGTACACCGAGCTCGCGTCGTACCGCTTCGCGTACCGGAGCCCCATCAGGCCGGTCGACGCCGGGCCGTGACAGTGGACGACGTCGAGGTCGGGGAGCGTCGACAGGCGGCGGTAGGTCGGGAGCCGGTACTGTCGGTAGAAGGGGTTCGGCAGCGACGGGACCGGTATCTCGCGCTCGTCTGGCTCGTGGCTGCTCTTCGGATACACGACGTACACGTCGTGGCCCCGGGACTCGAGTCGGTCGCGCCACGCCTGAATGGTGTAGGTGACGCCGTCGATTCCGGGGAAGTAGCTGTCGGTGAAGAAGCCGATGTTCATGGTCGCGTCTGGCGGTTGGGGGGTTGCCGGCGGCCGGGGGCGCCGCGGAGGGGGCTGTCGCCGGGGACGGCGCCGGCCGGGGCGAGGCTCGGGTCGTCGTCCGCGCCGACGGCTACTGCGAGTACCACGGTCACTCTCCGAGTTCACCACCTGCCCGCTTCAACATTTTCATTTCCGGAGACGGCGCGCTGGGGCCGGCAGCGGGCGGCGCGCCCCGACCCGGCCAGTTTAATCGGTCGGCGCCCGAATCGACGGCTATGATCACGACCGACCGCATGGCGGCCGTCGACGCCAACGCGGCCGCACTCGGCGTGCCCCGAAAACAGCTGATGGAGTCGTCCGGCAACGCGGTCGCCCGAGAGGTGCGGGCC
>NZ_JAXRUU010000325.1:0-1063 GCF_034497445.1 Halorubrum sp. AD140 | reverse complement strand
ACCACCTCGCCGGCGACGCCCGCGTCGAGGAGCTCGCGGAGCCGACGGACCGCGGGGTCGGTCTGCATCCGATAGCCGACCATCAGCGGTACGTCCGCGTCGCGGCAGGCGCTCACGAGCCGACGGGCGCGCTCCGGCGTCACCTCTACGGGCTTCTCGCAGAGGACCGCCTTCCCCTGCGCCGCGGCGGCCTCGACGTACTCTAAGTGGGTCGCGTTCGGCGTCGCGACGTACACCGCGTCGTACTCGT
This sequence comes from Halorubrum sp. AD140, assembly GCF_034497445.1. Taxonomy (NCBI): domain Archaea; kingdom Methanobacteriati; phylum Methanobacteriota; class Halobacteria; order Halobacteriales; family Haloferacaceae; genus Halorubrum; species Halorubrum sp. AD140. Next base: position 813 of record NZ_JAXRUU010000325.1, on the reverse strand, counting down.
CGGCGACGGCGCCCGACCGGAATGCCTCGGGCGTGACGCCGGTCAGGTCGCGTTCGGCGGCGACCGTCGCGACCGCGTCCGCGTCGACGTCGGTGACGACGGTCGCCTCGGTGTACGCCGACCGCTCGATGCCGGGCAGGGCCCACTCGCGGGCGAACCAGCCGAGGCCGACGACCGCGACCCGGACGGGGTCGGTGACGGCGTCCGATTCGAGCGTCTCCCAGTCCCGGCGCGTGAACTCGTCGAGGTACTCCGCGAGGGCGGCTTCCATGCCGACCCCTCGGCGCGGCGGCGTCAAATAACCCCGGCGACGCGGTCGGGCGGGCCGGCGGACCGGCCGGGTCGAGGGCTCGCCGGCCTCGACGGCGTCACCGCTCCCACGGCCCGTCGTAGTTCACCTGCGGGCGGTCGACATCAAGACCGATCTCGCGGAGGGCCTCGGTCGCGCGCTCGACGGGCGCGGGGTCGGCGCGGTCGAGCGGGTCGCCCGTCGCCTCGACGAACCGCACCGTCCAGTCGCCGTCGATCACGACCGTCGCGCGGCGCGGGATGTCGGAGTGCCCCTCCCACGAGTCGGCGAGGAGGTCGTACGAGCCGGCGACGCCGCCGTGGAAGTCGGCGACGACCGGGAACGGGAGGTCGAACCGGTCGGCGTACGCGAACCCCGCGTACAGCGAGTCGCCCGTCAGCGCGACGACGGCGAGGTCGTCGCGGTCGTCCCAGCCCGCGTCGCGGACCGCGGCGAACGCGGCGGTACACGCCGGCACGAACGTCGCGGGCGCGGTACAGACGACGACGGCGTCGTGCGACTCG
>NZ_JAXRUU010000324.1:0-1063 GCF_034497445.1 Halorubrum sp. AD140 | reverse complement strand
TATGGAGAGACAACTTGAAGCACATCATGCAGACAGCAGTAGGTAACTTATTCTCGACTGAGCATGATCTTATTCCGTCAGGTAGTGCAGATGAACCAGAAGTAGAATTGAAATAATAAAAGAGGCCTGAAAATAGAAATTTTTCAGTCTGCCTTTACGGAGTTGCTTCTATCAGGTCAGAGTTACTGTCAGTAAATTCATCCTTGTTATCGTAATGATATGATAGGCTGTCATCAGCAGTTCTGACATCCTGTGTGATCATGTATTCTCTCTCATCTTGATCCTCTGTGGGTTCAAATGAGTGCATCTCAATCATCGAGCCTTCTGCATCTTCACTCCAGCTCTCCCCGTTACTGGTTGTGTACTCCCATTCACAACTGTAAACTTCATCGTAATCTATTTCAGCGTAGAAACCTGTGGTTTCTGTATCACTGACTTCAAATGTCTCAGACGCCATTTCATCTGACTCCGCTTCATCCTTCTCATCAAGGCCTCCGGCCCGGCAGATTTTACATCACACGGTATGGTTGACAAGGCCTAGGTAATTACAGACTTTCTGATTCGGTGAGTCTGCTAACCCTTTCATCGACTGAAGGGTGAGCCTCCCTAATTGTATATTCTCCGAAGAACAGATCGAAGTACTGGGCTACTCCTTCGGGCCGCTTTGTGGCACCTCCAAACGAGGAGATGCCAAGGCCTGTCACATTGTTAGCTCTCAGACGGTCGTTCTCTTCAAATCGTCTCAACGCTCTTTTAACCGGTTCAGGGCCTGTCGCTTCTGCCGCCGATTTATCGGCTTTGAACTCCCTTTTACGGAAGTCAAGTTGAGCGTAGAACAGGTTCCTACCTAAAACGGTCAAGATAGAGCCGAATACAACCAGTATGGCCAGCTTAGTATCGCCATTCTCGATATGCGCCGCCTCATGCGAGACCACAGCTTTCAGCTCATCCTCTGTGAAGTCAGCTACCAGATCCTCTGATAAAAGAATATACTGATTGGCCCCGGTACTGACTCCGGCAGCAAAATACACTGGAGAATCTGCCTCCGGGAAGGATACTGTAC
>NZ_JAXRUU010000323.1:0-1065 GCF_034497445.1 Halorubrum sp. AD140 | reverse complement strand
CGGGTCGCCGGGTCATCGGCCACCCCTCGGTCGTGTCGCCTCGAACGCCATCCGGATCACCACTCCGCGACGGGGCCGTCGTCGTGGCGCCAGACGGGGTTGTGCCAGTCGACGTCCTCCTCGGCCCGCTCGCGAACGTGGGCCTCGTCGATCTCGATCCCCAGCCCGTCGCCGTCCGGGATGTCGACGAAGCCGTCGCGGTATTCGAACACCGACGGGTCGGCGAGGTAGTCCAACACGTCGCTCGTCTCGTTGTAGTGGATGTCGAGCGACTGCTCCTGGATGAGCGCGTTCGGCGTACAGGCGTCGACCTGGACACAGGAGGCGAGCGCGATCGGCCCGAGCGGGCAGTGCGGTGCGACCGACACGTCGTACGCCTCGGCCATCGACGCGATCTTCTTCAGTTCGGTGATCCCGCCGGCGTGCGAGACGTCCGGCTGGATCAGGTCCACCGCGTCGGCCTCGAACACCTCCTTGAAGTCCCACCGCGAGTACATCCGCTCGCCGGTCGCGATCGGGATCGTCGTCGAGTCGCGGATCGCCGGGAGCGCGTCGTTGTGCTCCGGCAACACCGGCTCCTCGATGAACATCGGGTCGTACGGCTCCAGCGCGGCCGCGAGCCGCCGGACCATCGGCTTCGACACGCGGCCGTGGAAGTCGACGCCGACGTCGACCCCGTCGCCGACCGCCTCCCGCACGGCCGCGATCCGGTCGGCGGCGGCGGCCACCGCTGCCGGGTTGTCGATCGGCCGCAGCTCCGCGGTCGCGTTCATCTTCAGCGCCGAGAAGCCCGCGTCGACCTTCTCGCGGGCGGCCTCGCCGACGTCCGCCGGCCGGTCCCCCCCGATCCACTGGTAGACGCGGATCCGGTCGCGCGCGCGGCCGCCGAGCAGCTCGTGGACGGGGGCACCGAACCCCTTGCCTTTGAGGTCCCACAGCGCCTGGTCGATCCCGGCGATAGCGCTCATCAGCACGGGACCGCCGCGGTAGAAGCCGCCGCGGTACATCGCCTGCCAGTGGTCCTCGATCCGCGCCGGGTCCTCGCCGAGCAGGTAGTTGTCGAGC
>NZ_JAXRUU010000322.1:0-1065 GCF_034497445.1 Halorubrum sp. AD140 | reverse complement strand
GGTTGGGAAAGCGCCCAGTATGTGGTATACGGGTTCAGCTGTGCTGTCATAGCGAGTCTAGTGAGCGGGTTCTATCCGGCGTGGAAAGCCGCGAACGACCGTCCCGTGGAAGCACTGCGGCGCTGAAACGGTATCGTACTTTCCGTCACTGCTCCCACTGTCGAGCGAAGGAGAGTCACAAAGAAGCAGGGAGGAATCTCACGATTTCACTCGCGGGTTACAGACTCAAGGAGAGTGCCTCGGGGCTTGATCCCCGACGCGATTCACTGACGCCGCCGTGGATGGAAGTGGAAACAGATATACCTTGTGAATAAATGTTCATTCACTATGGGTACATTCCGTCTTTTCCAATCATCCCCGACCGACACGCACACGGAAATGATGCAAGCGACATACAAAGCGTTGCAGAAACACGGCTACGCGGACCTGACGATGCAGCGTATCGGCGACGAATTTCCGAAGAGTAAGTCCCTCATCTACCAGCACTACGACGGGAAAGACGAACTCCTCGTCGCATTTTTAGAGTTCTTGCTCACGCAGTTCAAGTCCGACATCCCGGGAGACGAGTATGCCGATGCACACGAGCATTTACACGACATTCTCGATCATACGCTCCCGAGGTCCCCAGATTCATCGTACATTGAGTTCACCGCAGCGATGACAGAACTCCGTGCACAAGCCCCCCACAACGAAGCCTACCGCGAACAATTCACCAAAACGGACCAGTTCTTCCAAAAACACTTCACGGAGATCATCCGTGACGGAATCGCGCAGGGCGTGTTTCGAGAATGTGAGCCGACTCAGATTGCAACATTCATCGCAACGAGCATCCACGGTGCACAGAACCGAAACGTGACAACAAATAGTGCTGGCTCGATCACCGCCACGCGACGTGAACTTACCGAATATCTTCAGGCGTGTCTCTTCACAGAAAAAAACGACGACTGAATGTCCACAGTCGTCGTTAGCCGCTAGGGGCACCTCTGACCGAACTGCGGCTTGCGATCTTTTGAGATGCCTCGATGCGGCGAGAGCCACCGTCGCGCCAGCGACGCGTGGCTCTCG
>NZ_JAXRUU010000321.1:0-1066 GCF_034497445.1 Halorubrum sp. AD140 | reverse complement strand
GCTCGCGGCTGAACGCCGACGTGGCAGCGACGGTGCGGCGCCGCGGTCGCGGCCGCGCCGTCGCGCCCGGACGCTGAGGGACACGGGCCGCCGAACGTCGATTTCGCTGAGGTCTCTCGCGGTCGGGGCTCGGAGGCTGACCCGGTCGGCCCCGATCACCTCCGGTCGCCCGGCGGTGGTGACGCGGCCGCGATCGCTGCCCCGAGGACCGCCCCGACCGCGTTGACCGCCGCGTCCGTCCACGCGAACGACCGCCACGGGATCGGCGCCTGAAGCAGTTCGACGCCGAATCCGACGCCGGTCGCGACCGCGACGCCGAGGGCCGCCGCGGCGACTCGCTGCCGAGGCGCGCGGCGTACGGCCCTCACTACGAGCGCGGCGAGTAGCGCGTACCCGACGAGGTGAAACCCCATGGTGACACCGACCCACGCCGGGAGGAGACCGCCCGGCTGGCCGCCCCCGGACGCCGCACCCGGTACGGGGACGAGGGACGCGGCGACGACGACCGCGGCGAACGCGACGACGAGCCGTCGCGGGTCGCGGTCGCCCGGTCGGCCTCGCCGGTAGCGGCTACCTCCTCGCTCGGCGTCAGGGCCCGCCCTCGTCACGGGCCGAGATTCGGTCCCCTTCGAGTTAACTCCCCGTTTCGACGCGGTCGTCCCGCGTCAGCGACTAAATCGCCAGACGAGAAGTTGCTTCGCGAACGAGTAGCGAACGGCGATCGGCCGAAGTAGTAACTAATTCCGGTTACAGTGCCGAATCAAAACATAACACGGTGTAGTTCCAATATAATGATAGAGCATTACATGACTGAAATGGGCGGCTACCGAGACCGTGTGGCACAGGTCGACCTCGGCGACGGCGAGGTCAGCTACCGCGGGATCGACGACGACGACGCGGAGAAGTACAGCGGCGCGCGCGGGCTCGGCGTCAAGTACGTCTTCGACAAGGGGGCCGACGTGGACCCGCTGGGACCGGAGAACCGACTGGCGTTCATGACCGGGCCGCTGACGGGCACCCAGACCGTGATGAGCGGCCGGATCGCCCTGGTGACGAAGTCCCCGCT
>NZ_JAXRUU010000320.1:0-1066 GCF_034497445.1 Halorubrum sp. AD140 | reverse complement strand
GGCGCATCGCCGGCGGCTACTACGCGGGGATCGGTCAGGTCCGCGCCGACGAGCGCGACCTCACGCCCGCGGAGCGCGCCGAGGCGCTCGACATCGCCGAGACGTACGTGGCCGACCAGGAGGCCGACGGCGACCGCGAGGCGTTCATCACCGAGGTGAAAGAGACCGACGACGGGCCGGACGTCAAGCTCTCCTCGAACCGGCTCGCGCAGAACGTCGCGACGCGGATCACCGAGTCGCTCGGCGGGAGCTTCGAGTCGTACCCGACCTTGGTCACCGAGGACGGCGACGGCAACGAGGTGTACCGCGTCACCTTCGCGGTCCGGCTGCCGAAGTACGCGGAAGGCGAGATAATCGACCCCGAGGACGGCGACGGCCCCGTCCTCGTCACGGGCGTCTCCGACCGCCTCCGGGGCGTGCGCCTCGCGAGCGGCGCGGAGTACACCTCCGCGTTCGCGGACGGGGAGGCCCCCGAGGCGACCCGGCTCGGCACCCGCGACGACGCGGCGGAGACGACGGTCGTGACCGTCGAGGACGAGAACGCGATCCAGGTGCTCGACCCCGTCACCTACGAGGCGAAGACGGTCCCGAACCCGGCGTTCGTCGACGACGACGACGACGCGGTTCTCGCGTTCGAACACGGCGGCGACGTTCACCTCGTGCCGGAAGAAGGAGCTGAACGGACCGCGGCGTCGGCTCCGAGTCGAGACTGACGCCGCTCGTGGACCGCGTCGAACTCGCCCCGAGCGTCGCCCACGCGGGAGCGTAACTGATCGGTCGTGGAAGAGAGCCGCAAAATCCGGTCGGCGCGTCGACGTCGTCAGCGGGGCGGGAGACGTTCAGTCGGCGCGGGCGGGCTGTTCGCGGCCGAGGGCTGCGGCGCGCTCGGACTCCGTTACCTCGATGCCGCGGCGTTCGAGCTGCTCGATGAACTCGGCCTCACTGAGCCCTGCCTGTGCGGCCGCCTGCGACAGCGTCAGGGTTCGCGCACCGTACAGCGTCAGCGCACTCGACAGCCCGTTCGTGGCCATACATCCAGTAGTCGCGTGAGGGATTATGAAGGTTA
>NZ_JAXRUU010000319.1:0-1066 GCF_034497445.1 Halorubrum sp. AD140 | reverse complement strand
GGGTCGTCGCCGGCTCGCAAAACGGTGTCGGTCGCGTCCGCGGCGGGAGACGACCGCCGGTCACTCTCGGAGCCGCTCCACCTCGCGTCGGACCCCCTCGCGGACGCGCTCGGTGACGTCCCCGTTTCCCGGGTCGGCGACCGTCTCGGCGTCCTCGGTCTCCAGCAGGCGGTCGAGCTTCCGCTCGAACTCCCGCTCGTCGATGTCGCCGCGCGCGTACCGCTCGCGCAGGGCGTCGAGCGCGGGGTCGCCGGTCGCGTTCTCGCCCCCGTCGGGGTCGTCGTCCGGGACGGGCTTGGTCAGGGTGTGGAGGACGGGGAGGAGGATGACGAGGCCGAAGAACCACACGAGCGGGAGGGTCCACCACAGGTTTGTGAGGAGCGGGGCGGCGACGCCGACGCCGACGACGCAGAGCGCGAACACCCGCCGCCAGCGGTGGCGGAGGTTCCACGCGACCCGGCGGGCGAGTCCGGTCATGGTCGAGGCGACGCCTGGGAAGCGGAAAGCGGTTTCGTCGGCCGCGGGCGACGAGCCGCGACGGGGCGGGCCGGCCGTCACGCGCGCTCGCGACCCTCGATCGCCAGTCGATCGCCCGCCTCGACGCCGTGGCGGTCGCTCCACCCGCGCGGCACTTCGAGGACGTACCGCCCGGTCCCCTCGTAGCGGGTGAGCGGCCGCGACTCAGGTTCGGCCTCGTGGATCGTCGTGATCGTCCCGTTTCCGTCGACGAAGACGATGTCGAGCGCGAACGCCATGTCGCGCATCACGTAGGCGCGCTCCGCGGAGTCGGCGTGGACGAACAACATCCCCTCGCCGTCGTCGAGGGACTCGGTCGCGGAGAGCCCGACGTACTGCTTCACGGGTCCGTCGGCGACTCGGGCCTCGACGGCCGCGAGCGACTCGCCCGTCTCGCCGTCGACCGCCTCGACCGCGGTCGTGTCGTAGCCGGTGATGAGGAGCGCCGGGTTCGCGGCGGCGACGCCGATTCCGGCGAGGGCGACGAGCGCGAGCGCGGCCACGGCCCCGATGAGGCGGCGGTTCACGGTGGAGGTTGGCGTCGCGGAAG
>NZ_JAXRUU010000318.1:0-1069 GCF_034497445.1 Halorubrum sp. AD140 | reverse complement strand
GAGGCCGAGGTCGCTCTCCCGGGCGGCCTCGACCAGCGCGTCGGTGGCGCTCTCGGGGGTCTCTGGTGTGGGATCGGGAGAATCGGCGTCGCTCATGTGGTCGAAACACCTCCGAACAGCCCCTCGGGGCGCAACAGCAGCATGAGGATCATCACGCCGAACGCCGCGGCCTGGTTGAAGTCGGAGGGGATCCAGACCGTCGACGTGGTGAACACGATCCCGATGACGAGACCGCCGGCGATGGCGCCGTAGACGGAGCCGATCCCGCCGAGAATCACGGCGGCGAAGATCAGAAGCAGGAGGAGCCAGCCGAAGTCGAACTGGATCGTCCCGCGCAGCAGGACGTAGAGGTAGCCTGACGCGCCCGCGAGCCCGCCACCGATGATCCACGTCGCGGTGACGACGCGCTCGGCCGGGATCCCCGTGATGAGCGCGAGGTCCTTGTTGTCGGCCATCGCCCGCATCGCGGTGCCGAGCTTCGTGTGCTGGAGCATGGCGTGCATCGCGAGCATCAGCCCGACCGCGGCCACGAGGATGGTGAGCTCGTGCGCGTTCACCGAGAGTCCGAGCGGGCCGAACGCGAGGTTCGACGCGTCGACGCTGGCGGTCACGCCGCGCCGGCTGGAGCCGTAGCCGAACTGGAGCAGGTAGCGCACGATGAGCGCCGCGCCGATGGAGGCGATGAGCAGCGAGATCCCGTCCCGGTCCCGCATCGGCTTGTAGAACGCGCGGTCGAGCGCCACCGCGAGCAGCGCGGTGACGGCGAACGCCGCGAGCAGTCCGACGAGGATCGCGCCCGGCGTCGTGAGGATGTGCGCGCCGATGTCGCCCGGCGAGGCGCTCCCCGCGTCGCGGACGGTCAGGAGCGCGCGGACCGGCACGTCGCCGAAGCCGGCGATCAGGAACGCCACGCCCCACCCGGAGAACGCCCCGACGCTGACGAGGTCGCCGTGCGAGAAGTTCGCGAACGAGAGGATGCTGTACGTCATCGAGAGTCCGATGCCGGCGAGGCCGCTCACGAGGCCGATGACGACGCCGTTCCAGAGGTTCGAGCCGCGCCGGCCGATCG
>NZ_JAXRUU010000317.1:0-1070 GCF_034497445.1 Halorubrum sp. AD140 | reverse complement strand
GTGGGTAGCGGAGAAGCTCGGTGTGGATGACGCGGCTGATCTGTCGGAGGTATGGGAGCGGAGCGTCGGGGTGCCGCAGACGAGTTTCCTCGCTGACTTCACGCAAAGCGAGAAAGACCGCGTAGATACGTTCGACCCGTTGTTTGATATCGAACGGTACCGGGAGGCGTACAAGTCGCTGAGTGGCTTACAGGGCGAATTTGACGAGGAAATCACCGCGAAAAACGAAGAGGTCAGCGAACTTCGCGGGGAATTGAATGATTTGCCGGATGTCGAGTCGGAAGTCAAAGAGTTAGAAGACAAGTTACGAGAGTATGAGGCGGATATTGCGACGATAGAACACCGTGTGACGGTGCTACAGGCCGAACACACGGCGCTTGAGGAGGTCGAGGCTGCGCTTGATGAGAAGCGAGGTGAGTTGAAATCGCTTGAGGACACGAAGATCCCCGCAGCAGAGCGAGAACTCGAACAAGCCAAAGAAGCGCTGGCGGAGGCCAAAGCCGCAGTCGAAACCCTGTCCGATGTCGAAGAAGAGTACGAGGCGCACCGCGAGGCAGAGAAGAAGCGAGAACGGCTGGGAGGAGAAATCGACGAGCGCGAAGAGTTGATCGATGAGCGCGACGAGATCAAAAGCGAAATCAAACAGAAGCGCACCGAGGCCAAGCAGAAAGAGAAGGCAGTTGAAACGGCAGAGCAAGCCAAAGAGCGGCTCGAAGAAGTCGAACCGGACGTTGAGGAGTACCGAGAGCTAGAGGCGGAGGTCGAGGAACTTGAGGACGACGTAGAGCGGATCGGTGAGATCGATTCGGAGATCAACGAGTACGAAGCCGAGATTTTGGAGATCGAAGGCGAAATCGAGGAACTCGAAGATCAGATCGAGGCTGCTGAGGCGCAGCGTGACGAGGCTGAGGAACTCGAAACTCTGCGCGACGAGCGCCGCGAGTTGTCTGTCGAACGAGAGTCGCTACAAAAGGAGGTGGAGGAGCTGAAAGCGCAGAACGAGGAGTTGAAGGAAATCGACGTGGATGATGCGTCGGATGTGCCGTGTCCAACGTGCGATCGGCCGATCA
>NZ_JAXRUU010000316.1:0-1077 GCF_034497445.1 Halorubrum sp. AD140 | reverse complement strand
ATCGAGGGCGCGCTCCCGCCGACCGGCGAGATCGGGTACCACAACCGGCCCGGCCCGATCCCCGCGGTCGGCGTCTCGAAAGAGGTCGGGGACCGCCTCTCGCGGCTGGCCGAGGCGGCAGACGCTGACGGCGCCACAGCGGACGATCGCCCGACCGTCTCGCTCGACGTCGACTGCCGGAACGAGCCGACGACCTCGGTGAACGCGGTCGCGGAGGTCGGGCCGGACACCGAGGAGGCGGTGTACCTCACCGCCCACGTCGACGCCCACGACGTGAGCGACGGCGCCAACGACAACGGCGCGGGGTCCGCGCTCGTCGCGGAGGTCGGTCGCCTCCTCGCGACCGTCGAGGACGACCTCGACACGCGGGTGCGCCTCGTCACCTTCGGCTCGGAGGAGATCGGACTGTGGGGAGCGTACCACACCGCCGGGACGACCCCGGAAGCGGCGATCGCCTGCGTCGTCAACCTCGACGGCGCCTGTAGCTCGCGGAACCTCCGCGTCGGCACCAACGGGTTCGAGGGGATGCGCTCGACGTTCGAGGCGGTCGCGGACGCGTTCGACGCGCCCCTGACGACCGGCGAGACGATATCGCCGCACGGCGACCAGTGGGCGTTCGTCCAGGAGGGGATCCCGGCCGTGATGGCCTCGACGACGAGCGACCAGTCCGGTCGCGGCTGGGGACACACCCACGCCGACACCCTCGACAAGCTCGACTCGCGGGACCTCCGGGAGGTGGCGACGCTCGTTGCCGCGGCCGTCTACCGGTTCGCGACCGGCGAGATCGAGGCGGAACACCGCTCGCGGGAGTCGATCCGCGACGCCATCGACGAGGGGTACGTCGAGGAGCTGAAGACGGGCGGGCGGTGGCCCTACGAGGAGTGAGGGCGAGGAGGAGCCGGTGCGAGACAGCGGCGAGAACGGGGCCGGCCGAACCCGGCGCGGCGGCTCGCGAACGCCTCGCCGGACGCCGCGCGACTCACTCCTCGTCGGAGTCGTCGCAGACGCCGAGCGGGAGCGACTCGGGGGCGTCGCCCTCGCCGTCGAGGCCGGCGTACGCGTCGTCGATGAGCCGGG
>NZ_JAXRUU010000315.1:0-1080 GCF_034497445.1 Halorubrum sp. AD140 | reverse complement strand
GGGGACTCGTACGGGCGCTCATGGCTGACCACACGCGTCGGCGACCCTGGCTCGCCGCCCTGCTCGCGCTTGTCGTCTCCGGGCTCGGCCACGCCTACCTCCGTCGATGGGCCCGCGCGTTCGGCTGGTACGTGGCCGTCACCGCGGCGGTGTTCGTGTTCGTCCCCGAGTCGGCTATCTCGGGCGCGTTCGCCGGCGAGCCGCCGGCCGTCCGAGAGGTCGCGCCCGCCGCCGCGGTCGTCGGTGCCAGCGTGATCGACGCGTACGTCGTGGCGCTCCGGAACAACCGGGCGCACGAGCGGGAGCGAGAGACGGTGCGCGCGTCCGGCCGGACGGAGCCGACCGACCACGGAAGGACGGAGAGACCGAACGCGCCGACCGCGGAGCGGCCGGACGACGGCGGGACCGTGCGCTGTCCGGAGTGCGGCAAGGAGACGGACCCGACCGTCGACTTCTGTCAGTGGTGTGCGGAACCGCTCGTCGATGACGACGCGTGAGGACGAAAAGAAAACCCCGTGACCCGCCTCAGAAGAGGTAGAACAGCGGGAAGATGAACACCCAGACGATGTCCACGAAGTGCCAGTAGAGGCCGAAGTACTCGATCGGCCGCTCGTCTTCGAGGTAGTGGCCCTGGTACACCCTGACGAACAGGAAGATGGCCACCACTAAGCCGAGCACCACGTGGATCCCGTGGAGGCCCGTCGTGACGTAGTAGATCGACGCCTGGATCGGGTCGCCGTGAGCGTTCGCGGAGATGGTCACGCCGCGGTCGAAAATCTCGTGGTTCCACTCCCACAGCTTGATCGCCATGAACGTGAACCCGAGCACGATGGTCGTCCCGAGCGTCGCCAGCAGGCCCTGCCGGCTCTGACGGCGGGCCGCGACCAGCGCTAAGATCACGGTGAACGAGGACGTTATCAACACGAACGTGTTGATGAGCCCCGGCAGCGACTCCGTCAGCGGCTCCCACGTCATCCAGCCCGCGTTGTACCGGATGAAGATTGCCGCTGACAGTAGCGCGCCGAAGACGAGCACGTCGGACGCCAAGAAGAACCACATCCCCAGCTTGACCTTCTCGAC
>NZ_JAXRUU010000314.1:0-1081 GCF_034497445.1 Halorubrum sp. AD140 | reverse complement strand
CAACCTGTTGGAGCGCCTCCAAGGCGAGTTCGACCTCACGTACCTGTTCATCGCGCATGACCTCTCCGTGGTGCGTCACATCGCCGACCGCGTCGCCGTGATGTACCTTGGGAACGTCGTCGAGCACGGGGCGACGCGTCAGGTGTTCGAAGCGCCGGCACACCCGTACACGGAGTCGCTGCTCTCCGCGGTCCCCGGTGATCGGGCCCGCGGTGCCGCCGGGAGCGACCGCGCTCGCATCACGCTCCGCGGAACCCCACCGAACCCCCGAGATCCGCCTCAGGGGTGCCCGTTCACGACGCGGTGTCCAGCGAAGATCCGACCTGAAGAACCCGACCTCCCGGAGGAGACGTGGGCGGCTATCGATGAGTTCCGGACGCTCCTGCGCGAGCGCGCACGTGGCGACTCGTCCCTGACCGCGGCCGTTGCGCGACGACTCGGCCTGTCCGAGGACGACTCCGTGGCGATGGCCGTCGAAGAACTGTTCGGCGCCCGCGAAACGCCGTCGGCCGTCGACGAAGCGGTCGGTCGAGCGGCCGACCTCGCCGGGAGCGACCGTGACCGTGAGGCCGCCGAGTTGCTCCGCGAGCGGTTCGGCAGCGTCTGCGATCGCGATCACCCCGACCTCGCCACGTTCAGTGCCGGAGAGGGGCACCACGCCGCCTGTCTCCGGCTGCGCGACGAACACGAAGACGTCGCGACGGTGCTTCAGCGGCGCTACCCCGACAACCGATCGGACAGAGCGGCGACGCGACCCGTGACGGATGGCAGCTCCGTCGATCGACATGATACCACCGACACGGACCCATCGGAGGGTGACCGCCGATGAACCCCACGAGCGGCTACGACGCGGTCGTCTTCGACATGGACGGCGTGCTCATCGAGCGCTCGCCGGCGTGGGTCTTCGAGGAGGCGACTCAGGAGACGTTCGACGCTTTCGGGATCGAACCGGGAGAAGATGAGTACGACCTGTTGCGGTATGCCGCGTGGGAGAGCACTGACTGGACCGACCGCTTCGAGGAGTGTTACGGCGTCACCGTCGAGTCTCTCTGGGCCGTCCGACAATCGCTGGCCGCGGTGA
>NZ_JAXRUU010000313.1:0-1082 GCF_034497445.1 Halorubrum sp. AD140 | reverse complement strand
GTCGCCCCCAGCGACTCGATGATGTCGATCGTCGGGTCGGGGCGCTCGCGCCGACCGAGACAGTAGACCCGATCGAACGACTCGTCGAGGGTCGCGACCGTCAGCAGACCGAGCGACCCGTTGCCCAACACGAGCGCCGACTCGGGCTCCCAGCGGAACGCCGAGCGGCTGGCGTACGCGTGCTCGATCGCCTTCTCCGCGATCGAAATCGGCTCCACGAGGAACCCCCACTCCGCGAGCGCCCGCGGTATCTCGACGAGGAACTCCGCGGGACTCGTGAAGTACTCGGCCATGAAGCCGTGCGCGCCGACGATACCGCGCTCGTGGTACTCCCCCTCCGGCGCCATGTCTGGCTCGCCGCGCGCGAAGTACTCGTTGGCCCCGTTCGGCGGGCGGCGCACCGTCGGGACGACGACGTCGCCGACCTTGAAGGGCGTGTCGTTCGGGTCCTCGACCACGCCGACGGCCTCGTGGCCCAACACGAGGTGGTCCTCGCCCGCGGGCGCACCGCCGTGACCGCCGGCGATGACCTCGTGGTCGGTCCCGTCCCCGCCGACCCGCAGGGTCCGAACCAGCGCCTCGCCCGGCGCGGGCTCCGGTCGCGGCTTCGCTGTCACGACCGGCTCGTCCGCTCCCTCGTAGACGGCAATCGCGTTCATGTCCGGACCCAAGCGGCCAGTCACCAAAAGATTTCTTTTATTGCGAGTAAACACGTGCGGGAGACTCACCGTGGAGTTTTCAGTCGCTCGGGCGTACCCGAAGGCGTGTGTACTCTGACTCTCGCGTGGCGCGCGTTCGGCGACGCCCCCGTCGCGCTCGCGGCCACACGCGACGAGGCGCTCGACCGCCCGAGCGAGCCCCCCGCCCTTCGAAACGGTGACGTCCGGTACGTGGCCCCGCGCGACGCCGAGGCCGGCGGGACGTGGATCGGCGTCGCCGAGGACGGCCTCGTCGTCGCGGTCACGAACCGGTGGCTCGACGCCGACCGCGAGGGCGACCGCTCCCGCGGGCTGCTCGTCCGCGACTGCCTGACGGCGGCCTCCGCCGAGGCGGCGGTGCGCGCTGTCGAGCGCGAACTCGAC
>NZ_JAXRUU010000312.1:0-1083 GCF_034497445.1 Halorubrum sp. AD140 | reverse complement strand
TTCAGTCACGGACGCCGACGCGCGTGACGCACATAAACGGCCCAGAAGTCGGCAGGCGGATCGCGACGAGGGGGAAGCCGCCGACGGGCCGCCGCGGGTCGGCGAATCGGGGCTCGGCCGCGGACCGGTCAGCGTTTAAGAGCGGCGCGCCCTTGACTCCGACAATGGGAAACGCCGACCTGCGCGACCTCGCGTCGATCCGCGACGTCCCCTTCGCGGAATTGGAGGGGAGCGTCGTCGCCGTCGACGCGCACAACTGGCTGTACCGCTACCTCACGACCACGGTCAAGTGGACGGCAGACGAGACGTACACCACCGCCGACGGCGTCGAGGTCGCGAACCTGATCGGGGTCGTCCAGGGGCTCCCGAAGTTCTTCGAACACGATCTCGTCCCGGTGATGGTGTTCGACGGCGCCGTCACCGACCTGAAGGCCGCCGAGGTGGCCGAGCGGCGCGAGAAGCGCGAGAAGGCCGAACAGCGACGAGCCGTCGCGGCGGAGCGCGGCGACGCGGTCGAGGCGGCGCGGTTAGCGGCCCGCACCCAGCGGCTCACCGACACGATCCAGGAGACGACCCGCGAGCTCCTGAAACTGCTCGACGTGCCGATCGTCGAGGCGCCCGCCGAGGGGGAGGCCCAGTGCGCGCACATGGCCGCGAGCGGGACGGTCGACCACGCCGGCAGCGAGGACTACGACACCCTGCTGTTCGGCGCCCCGACGACGCTCCGCCAGCTGACGAGCAAGGGCGACCCGGAGCTGATGGACCTCTCGGCGACGCTCGATGACCTCGGTCTCGACCGGCAGGGGCTCGTCGACGTGGCGATGCTCTGCGGGACCGACTTCAACGAAGGGGTCCGCGGGATCGGTCCGAAGACCGCGGTGACGGCGGTGAAGGAACACGGGGACCTGTGGGGCGTCCTCGCCGCCCGCGACGCCGAGATCCCGAACGCCGCCGAGATCCGCGAGCTGTTCATGGACCCGCCGGCCGCGGACGTCGCGGTCGACGCCGAGGTGAACCCGGACGTGGAGGCCGCTCGCGCGTACGTCGTCGACGAGTGGGGCGTCGCCGCCGACGAGGTCGAGC
>NZ_JAXRUU010000311.1:0-1083 GCF_034497445.1 Halorubrum sp. AD140 | reverse complement strand
GGGCGGCGAGTTGACCGTCACCGGCGACGAGTGGACGCTGCCGTTCGCGTTCGGCGAGCCCGTCGAGCTCGAGATCGAGTACGAGGGGTACGGCGAACAGGAGCTCGAGATCGAAATCGAGATCCCGGGGACGACCGACGAGAAAGCGCCGACCGTCGAGTGAGCGGCGCGGTGTCGTCCTCCGTGGAACGCCCAGACGAGTGTTTCGGCTGCGTTCCCTGGGCCGCGCGGACCGACTCCGCTCCGCCGGCCGGTCGCGCGGCGGCCACCTGACGCGGTGGCCGCAGTTCGGGCAGGTCTCGGAGCGTCGGACGGTGCAGCCGGACCGCCTCCCGCGTCAGTTCACTCTGCCCGGCGGCGCGGGTCACCCGTACACCAGGATGACCACGGCGACGAACGCTAGCTCTCCGCCGATGAGCAGCGCCGCGAGCAGCCACGTTCGGTAGGTCCAGAGCCAGTCGCGGGCGCCGGCCAACCGCCCCGTCTCGCCCGCCGCGTCGTCGCCACGGTACGCGGCGTCGACGCACCAGCCCGTCTCCGGATCGTACGTCGCCGGGACCCGCGTGCCCACGAGCTCGTCGACGTCGAGGGGGGAGACGCCGGCGGCCGCTAAGAAGTCGAGGAACGCCTCAGACTCCCGAAGCGACCCGTCACGGGGCGCGTCGAACCGCTCGGTGTGGGTCGCGTCGCCGTGGGGCGGGCGCATCTCGACGGCGACGCGGGCGCCGACGGAGCGCACCCGCGTGACGATCAGGACGTTCTCCTCGTCGTTGAGGTACGCCTCGCGCAGCCGGCGTTTCACCTCGTCGTCGACGCCGACGTCGAGGTCGTCAGGAACCGGATCGGCGTCGGCGGGATCGGCGTCGTCGGCGGTCGTCGAGACGGCCTCGTCGCCGCCGGATCGGTCCGCCATCGGTCCGAGGTTGGCAACGCGCTCTCATAAGGTCACGGCCGCTCCACGTGACCGTTCTCCTTGCGACCGATTCGACCCCCACAGCGAACGCGACTGCCGAAGCCCCAGCCGCTCGGCCGTACGTAGTCATTTATATATCGCTGATAGCCACGAACACCCCCGAAGCCCCA
>NZ_JAXRUU010000310.1:0-1084 GCF_034497445.1 Halorubrum sp. AD140 | reverse complement strand
GACGACCCGCGGGTCGCGGTAGAAGTTGTTGTTGTCGTAGTACCGCACGATCCCGCCGGTCTCGACGGCGTCGCTGACGGTCAGCGGGTGCGCGATCATGTCGTCCCAGCGGCCCTGCCCCTCGGCGATCAGATCGAGGCCGGCTTCGAGCTGGTGGTCGACGTACTCGGCGCGCACCTCGTCGTACTCAGCGACGATCGCCTCGCTCTCGTCGCCGCTGAGGAGGTCGCCCTTCTGGTGGCCCTTCAGGTCGGAGAGCGTCTCTTTCGCCCGGTCCGGGAGCGGATACAGCCCCGGCGTCGCCGCGACACGTTCGGTCATTACCGTTCGTTGGATATACCGGTGTATAATATTTGCTAAGACGCTTTATACACTGTGATAATATACAGGCGGCAGCGCTCGGGGGCGGCCGACGAACGTCACGCCCGTCGCAGCGCCAGCACGGTGAGCGTCTCGAACGGGAACGACTCCTCGACGACGGCCTCGTGGTCGAATCCGGCGGCCTCGACCGAGTCGAGCACCTCGTCGTATCCGGTGAGCGAGGAGACCAAGAGGAGGACGACGCCGCCGGGCGCGAGGACGCGGTCCACGTCCGCGAGGAACGGTTCGATGAGTTCGCGGCCCGACTCGCCCCCCGAGAGCGCGTGCTCCATCCAGTCGTTCCACTCGTTGTCCGGGTCGGTCGGGAGGTACGGCGGGTTGAAACACACCGCGTCGAACGCGTCCGCGCGGAACGGCGCGAGGAGGTCGGCGACGACGGCCTCGACGCCGCGCTCGCGGGCCTGTCGCGCGGCGTGCGGATTGAGGTCGCTGCCGACGACCTCGAGGCCGCGCTCCGTCGCCACCCTGTCCGCGACCCATCCCGACCCCGTCCCGACCTCCAGCACGTGCCCGTGCGCCTCCGCGAGCGCCGCCTCCGCGAGCAGCCCGGAGTCCTCGGCGGGCTGGTAGACGACCGCGTCGTCGACCTCGCGGAGCGACGCGAGGCCGTCGCCGGGCTCGTTGCGACCGTCGCGTTCGTTCGCGCCGTCGGTCATCGGTTGTCGCCCTCCGGCTCGGCACCGTCCGCGTCGGCTTCGCCGGA
>NZ_JAXRUU010000309.1:0-1090 GCF_034497445.1 Halorubrum sp. AD140 | reverse complement strand
GGCGGTGTTCAGATAAGGATTGAAAGGTGAGGCGGTGCGTTTTCAAAGTGATCTATGCCCGAAAACGACCGCCTCAGAGGCTGTTTAGACAAGATCAACTTAGAGTTTGTGGAGCGAGAAGCAACACCGAAGTTGTTGATGAAGCTCAGTATTCAGCTTCATTTGGCTGGATTATCGCTTTCGAATACTGTCTCGTTTCTTGAGGTATTTGGTGTTGATCGGGTTCGATCGACCGTTCACAACTGGGTTCATAAAGCTGACCTACAGCCAGAATCGGGTCAGAATCCGAATCACGTTGCGGTTGACGAGACTGTGATTCAGCTCAACGATGAACAGTATTGGCTGTACGCAGCTGTCGATCCTCAATCAAACGATTTGCTACATACAACGCTTGAACCGACGAGAAACAATATGATCGCAGATCAGTTCTTCGCAGAACTCCGCGAGAAACACGACGTAGATGACGCGATCTTTCTCGTTGATGGTGCGGATCCACTTCAGCGAGCCTGTCGCAAACACGGCCTCGATTTCAGATACGAACGACATGGAAATCGGAACAGCGTCGAACGTGTCTTTCGTGAGGTCAAACGCAGAACTACCAGTTTCTCAAACTGTTTCAGCAACGCCAACGCAGAAACAGCAAACGAGTGGCTCAGATCGTTCGCCTTCGCATGGAATCAGCTTATCTGAACACCACCGACACAAGGGCCCACAGCTACTTGTATGATCGGCTCAGCGGTCGTTTTGGGGCGTAATACCGTGGTTCTGGTAATATGTTCGGTCGCGACGAGTCTCCCTGACGCGCCGGCAAACGAGGAGCCGCTCCCGCGAGCGAACTGGCCGGGTACTCGAACGCTGGCCGTCGGGCTTCCCCGGCGGACCGCGGGCGCGAGTCGCCGTGGCACGTAGCCGCGAGCCGGTTCGGAAGGGCCTTTTAACCCGCCCGTCGAACGGACGGTATGTTCAGGCAGTTCCGGTCGGAGGTCGAGGCGGCGCTCGCGGACGCGCTCGCCGACCTGGACCTCCCGACCGACGACCTCGGCATCGAACGCCCGCCCGACGACATGGACGCGACGCTCGCCTCCAGCGT
>NZ_JAXRUU010000308.1:0-1091 GCF_034497445.1 Halorubrum sp. AD140 | reverse complement strand
CTCCGTCGTCGACACGACGCCGGCGACCTGCGTCGGCGAGGTGATGAACGGCCGGTGTCACGGCACCTGGCAACACCCGCTCGGGACCACGCAGGGCGGCAAGGACGTGTTCACGATGATCGTCTACGGGATGACGATCAGCATGCAGATTGGCTTCATCACGACGACCATCGTCGCGACGATCGGTATCACCTTCGGGACGCTGAGCGCCTACTCCGGCGGCTGGGTCGACGAGATCATGATGCGGTTCGTCGACATCATCCTCTCGTTCCCGACGTTCCTGATGTTCCTGCTCATCCTGTACATCTACGGCGGGGGGCTCGGGATGTTCATCGTCGTCTTCTCGCTGTTCGCGTGGGGCGGAACCGCCAGATACGTCCGCAGTAAAGCGCTGTCGATCTCCGAAGACGAGTTTATCAAGGCGAGCCGGATCAGCGGGGCGAGCACGTATCAGGTGATCCGCGGTCACGTGGTTCCGAACGTCGCGAGCAGCATCATCACGCAGCTCACGCTGCTCATCCCCGGCTTCCTGCTGTTCGAGGCGCAGCTGGCGTTCCTGGGCATCGGCGATTCGAGTGTCCCCTCGTGGGGACAGCTCATCTCGGCCGGTCGGAGCGACCTCTCGTTCGCTCCGTGGATCGTGTTGGCGCCCGGTATCGTGCTGTTCTTGACCATCCTCGCGTTCAACTTCCTCGGCGACGCGCTGTTGGACGCGCTGAACCCCGAAGCGGAGGCGGAGAGCGAATAATGGCCGACGATCAGCCACTACTCGAGGTCGAAAACCTCACGACGACGTTCAGCACCGACGACGGAACGCTCACCGCGGTCGACGGAGTCGACTTCGACGTCGATACCGGGGAGACCCTCTGTATCGTCGGCGAGTCGGGCTCCGGAAAGACCGTCGCGACGGAGTCGATCACCAAGATCATCAAGACGCCGCCCGGCCACATCGAGGGGACCGTGCGGTACAAGGGACGCGACCTGCTGTCGATGCCAGAGTCGGAGCTCCGGAGCATCCGCGGATACGAGATCGCGCACATCTTCCAGAACCCCCAGGAGGCGATGAACCACTGCTACACCGTCGGCTGGCA
>NZ_JAXRUU010000307.1:0-1091 GCF_034497445.1 Halorubrum sp. AD140 | reverse complement strand
GACGCCCTTGTTGGCGAGCGCCTCGCGGACGACCTCGGGGTTCTCCCGGACGAACTGTCGAGACAGCATTTGTCGGGGATTCCGCGGGGCGACTCAAAACCGTATCGGAGCGTCGGCATCGCTTGGCACGGGGCGTGCGCATCGCTCGCCGCCGAGCGTCCGCATCGCTCACCGCGGAACGCCGGCACCGAGCGACGTGACGCGCCCGGCCTACGGGATGAACGCGAAGTTCGCGAACACCATGAGCAGCGCGAGGCCGGCGACGACGACGCCCATCACGCGCATCATGAGGACTCGGGTGTCGCTCGGTTCGATCGTTCCGGTCGAGCCGTCGGGCGATCGGGTCTGCCAGCTCGTCAGCCGTCGGGGGAACGCGGCCATCGCCAGCGCGCCGGCCGCGACGAGGAGGGGGACGGCCACGAATAACAGCCGGAAGGGTGCGGGGGACATGCGAGGGTGAGTGGCTGTGCGAGTCAACAAAATCTTACGGTGTAACGCGGTGTGCTCGCAACCTCACTGTGCTCGGCGACCACGCCGCGCTCCGCGACGGCGCCGAGCGAGCGCCGGAATCGAGCGACCGGCGGCTCAGTACCCGCCCGGGAGCGCGAACACGACCGCGAGCGCGAAGAGCGGCGCCGCGGCGACGACCGCGTACCAGACGCCGGCGGCGACGAGCAGCGCCCACGTGTCGAGTCCGTAGCCGGTCGGGTCCCAGTGGACGCCGACCCGCGGCAGGCCGACCACGGCGACGGCGGGCGCGACGAGTCCGGTGAGAATCCCGCCCGCCAGCGCGGTCTCGACGAGCCCGTTGCTCCACCCGGCGCCCTCCGGGTCGGCGAACTCGAGGGTCACCACGAGGCCGACGAGGTACGGGACCGACAGGCCGAGCGCGACGGCGACGTACGAAGGGAGGAGTCGTCCCTCGGGCGGGAGCGCGCGGAACAGCGCCCGGACGCGTGCGGCGGCGAGGAACGGCGCCCACAGCGCGGCGGCGACCAGACCGGGCAGCGCGAACAGGAGGACGGTGATCAGCCAGCCGACGGCGGATCCGACGACTCCGGGGGCGGCGGCTCGGGGGACGGCGAGACCGG
>NZ_JAXRUU010000306.1:0-1092 GCF_034497445.1 Halorubrum sp. AD140 | reverse complement strand
CTACTCGGCGTCGTGATGGTCGCGTCCGCGCTCTTCCGCGCGGTCGGGTCCGCCCGCGGCGAGATCCTGTTCAACAAGCTGTTGCGGCCGGGTGTCCGGCTCGTCGCCGCCGTGGGCGCGCTCGCGCTCGGCTACTCCGTCGTCGGCGTCACCGGAGCGATCGTCGGCGCGACCGGCGTCCTCGCCGCGGCCGCGGTCCCCCTCTCCGCGTCCGTCACGGGGGTTCGACCGACGCTCGGGGGCGCCCGCGCGGAGGCACGGCGCTTCTACAACCACGCGGCGCCGGTCGCGATGAGCAGCCTCGGGAAGGTGTTCCAGAACCGCGTCGACGTGCTGCTCGTCGGCGCGCTGCTGACGGCGACCGCGGCCGGCGTGTACAACGTCGTCCTCGTGGTGATCGCGGTCGCGTGGATCCCCCTCCTCTCGTTCAACCAACTGCTCCCGCCGGTCGCCTCGGAGCTGTACGCGAACGACCGGACGGCGACGCTCAACGCGGTGTACGGCTCCGTCACGCGACAGATCGTCACCGCGGTCGTCCCGCTCCTCGCCGTGCTGGCGGTGTACGGCCGGGAGATCCTGTCGCTGTTCGGCGCGGCGTACGTCGACGGGTACCTCCCGCTGGTCGTCTACCTCGGCGGCGTCTTCGTCGGGAGCGCCGTCGGCGCGACCGGCTGGCTCCTGATGATGACCGACCACCAGTACGCGCGGATGGCGCTCGACTGGCTGCTCGCGGTCCTCAACGTCGGGCTCACGTACGCGTTCGTCGTCCGGTACGGGCTCGTCGGCGCCGCGCTCGGCACGTCGCTCGCCATCGCGGTTCAAAACGGGATCCAGGTCGTCCTCCTCCGGCGATTCGAGGGGCTGTGGCCGTTCGATCGGAGCTTCCTCGCCCCGCTCGCGGCGGGTGCCGTCGCCGTCACCGCGATGTACGCGGTCCGCTCGCTCCTGACCGGTCTCCCGGCGGTCCTTACGGGGAGTGCGGTCGGACTCGCGGCGTACGCGGCCTCGCTCCGGCTCATCGGCGTGGACCCGCGTGACCGCTTCGTCGTGCGGCGGTTAGCGCGGCGGTATCGGGTCGCGCTCGCGGAGCGG
>NZ_JAXRUU010000305.1:0-1092 GCF_034497445.1 Halorubrum sp. AD140 | reverse complement strand
CTCCCTCCTCCTCGTCTCTGTCGCGCCAGCCCACCCGCCGCTCGGCGTCGCGGTCGCGGGCGGCCACGAACGCGAGGCGGTCGCCGTCGGGACTCCACGTCGGCGCGGAGGCGCCCGACGCGCTCGTCAGGCGGTGGGGCTCGCGGGAGCCGTCGGTCGGGGCGACGAACAGCGAGGAGACCGCCTCGTCGTCGGCCTGGTCGTACTCGGTGGCGGTGAAGGCGACGCGGTCGCCGGTCGGGGAGACGGCGACCTCGCCGACCTGTGTCAGGTCGTAGTAGGCGTCGAGCGGCAGTTCCGACATAGAGACACACAGCGACGGGCGGAGGAAATACGTTCGGGCCGCGGAACCTCGACGGCGACCGACTTAACCCCGAGGCGTCCGGACCGCCGGTCGTGTTCCGCGATCTCTCGCGACCGATCGAGACGGGGATGCCGACCTATCCCGGCGACCCCGACGTGACGCTCGCCCCCGACGCGACCCACCGGGCCGACGGGTACGCGACGAGCGAACTCCGGACCGGGACCCACGCCGGAACGCACGTCGACGCGCCGCGGCACACGGTCCCCGATGGCGAGGCGATCGACGAGTGGGGAGTCGGGCGGTTCGCGTTCGACGCCCGCCTCGTCGCCCTCCGCCCGCTGGAGCCGCGGGAGCCGATCGGGGCCGGGGCGCTGCCCGAGCCGGAGGACCCCGACGCCGGCCTCGGCGACGACGTCGACCTCCTCGTCCTCCGGACCGGCTGGGCCGCGCAGTGGGGGACCGACCGGTACCGCGACCACCCGTACCTGACCGCGGCGGCCGCCGAGCGGTGTCGCGAACTCGGCGTCGGAGTCGGCCTCGACACCTTCGGTCCGGATCCGACGCCGACGGCGGCCGGTGACGCCGAATCGGCCGCGGGTACCGCCGGCGGAACGCCCGCGGCCACCGACGGCGAACCCGACGGCACCCCCGCCCACGACGCGCTTTTGCGCGACTCGCTGCCGATCGTCGAGAACCTCCTCGGCCTCGACGGTCTCCCCGAACGGTTCCGGCTGTACGCCTTCCCGCTCCGGCTTCGCGGCGCCGACGGGTCCCCGGTGCGCGCGGTG
>NZ_JAXRUU010000304.1:0-1093 GCF_034497445.1 Halorubrum sp. AD140 | reverse complement strand
GTGACGGGCTCTCGGACGCGCACCGCGACGTCGACCCGGACGTGGCCCGCGGCGCGCTGCGCGCGTGTTCCGCGCCGGTCCGGGTCGACCTCACCGAGACCGAGTGGCGCTCGGTGGTCGGCGCCTCGGTCGGTCCGGGGATGTACGACACCGCGCCCGGCGCGTTCCGCGACCTCGCGCTCGCGGCGCTGATCGACGGCGACGCGGGGCTCGACGACCGGGAGGAGCGCCTGCTCGTCCGGAAGGTGCTTCAGGGTCGGCCGTGGGAGACGGTGGCTGACGAGCTCGGCTTCGTCTCGACGAGCGCGTGCATGCGCGCGCTCGGCGACGCCGCCGCCCCCCTCGTCGAGCGGTACGGGACCGAGTTCGCGCTCGCGGCTCTGTTGAAATCCTATGCTTCAGATATAAAGTGAGATGAAACAGCCGGTGGACGGGATCTGCGAAACTGAACGCCGTCAATGTCTGCGGGCGCGCCGACGTACTATTATTGCTCCAAGCAACCCGAAGATAGTCGTTCCTCCAGCAATCACACTGAGAAAAAATGAATTATAAAGAACCGAGAGCACAGCGGCGGTAAGGCCTACTAATGTGATCTCAATTGCGAATAGCATCTCTCTCAGATCGCTCATAACAGTTTCTAAGTAGAATAAATATAATCTCCTGCCATATTTATCTTATTCTTGTTCAATCTTACATCCTTCGCCTGTATTGAACGCAACCGAATTGGAATATATCACTTTCTAAGGATTTCAATAGAGCCTTATAAATACATCTGCGGTGGCGTCGCCGCCGGCGACACCGCAGCGAGTGGGCGAAGCGAACGAGCGAGGAGCGTGGTTCGAGACGCCAAAGGCGTCTCGTCATCGCCAGAAATCGGAGATTTCTGGCTAGCAGTCAGAACGCAAAGCGGTCTGACGACATCACGAACGGCGCGAAGCGCCTCTCGAACGACACCGGGCCGCGCGAGTCCTCCCGGCTGGGGCTTTGGCGGTGTTCTCCGTAGCATCGCGTCCGCTTATAATAGAACCTGGATACGCCGCTCACGGTACGCATACAACTGTCCCGTAGCGATTTCGCTTACTGCGTTCACAAA
>NZ_JAXRUU010000303.1:0-1094 GCF_034497445.1 Halorubrum sp. AD140 | reverse complement strand
ATCTAGCAGAAAATCCTGTACAGCGTAAGGATTCACCCGTGACGTTCAATTTTATCCGATACGATCAAGGTCAGCAACACCTCCTGCCAAAGAACGTCGCGGAGTGGGTCGAAGAGGATAGTCTCGAACGCTACGTTTCCGACGTTATCGATCATCTCGACAACGAGGGCCGGCTTGACCCATTCTATCCGGACAATCGGGAGGACGGCCGCGGGCGGCCGTCCTTCCATCCCGTGATGATGCTCAAAGTCCTCGTTTTCGGCTACTGCATCGGCATCCGCAGCTCCCGGAAGCTCGACCGCCTCCTTGAACGTGACATCGCCTTTCGCTACCTTGCCGCGAATCAACACCCTGACTTCCGCACGATCAGCCTCTTCCGCAAGAACCACCGCGAGGAGTTCGAGCACCTCTTCGTTGAGATCCTTCGCCTCTGTCGGGAAGCTGGGATGGCCGAGATGGGCGAGGTCGCCCTGGACGGCCGTCGCGTCCAGGGCGACGCGGCCCTTGACCAAAACCGGACTCGTGAGCAGATTACCGACGAAATACACGACATCCTTGAGGAAGCTGCCGAGGTCGACGAAGCCGAAGACGACGAATACGGACCAGAACAACGCGGAGACGAGCTCCCGGAGGAACTCCGGGAGCGAGAGGACCGACTGAATCGATTGCGGGAAGCCAGGGACCGACTCAACGCCACCGAACAGCAGCTCAAGGAGGAGCAAGCCGAGAAGATCCGCCAGAGAGAACAGGAAGAGGAAGAATCAGGCCAGAAGAAGCGTGGGCGGAAGCCCACACCTCCGGAGGAGGTGGAGCTTCCGGAGGACTCAAAGGCAAACACGACAGATCCAGCGAGTCAAACGCTCAAAACGAGCAACGGGTGGAAACAGGGCTACAACGGCCAAGCAATGGTGGACTGCGACACACAGGTCATCGTCGCTCAGGAGATCACTACTGACGCAAACGACGTCCAGCAGCTCAAGCCGATGCTGGAGACCTGCGAGAAGGTGAACGGCAAGCGCCCGGAGAAGGCGCTTGCCGACGCTGGCTACTGGAGCAAAGCGAACGCGCAGTTAGCGGATGAGCAGACAGAACTG
>NZ_JAXRUU010000302.1:0-1096 GCF_034497445.1 Halorubrum sp. AD140 | reverse complement strand
CGAATGCTTCTCATCTCGGGTTTACTGCTACTCCGATTGAGAAGGAGGATCGTTCGACGATCAATACCTTTGGAGGTTACGTCAGCCAGTATACTATCAAGGAGTCTGAAAAGGACGGTTCGACCGTTCCGATTTACTATGAGAGCCGGTTAGCGAAGCTCCAGGTTAATGATCCTGAGATTGAGGATCGGTTTAACGAGTTGATGGAGTCGAAGTCTGATGATCTGAAGCAGGAGATGAAGTGGAAGTGGACGCAGCTTCGCCGTGTTATTGAGAATAGTGATGAGCGGACGGAGATGATCGCGAAGGATATCGTCGAACACTACAGTAACAGGGAGCTTGAGGGTAAGGCGATGGTGGTTGCGATTAGCCGTCAGGCCGCAGTCAATTTAGCAAATGAGATTCGGGAAGTATCGGGTGCGCCAGAGACCCGGGTAGTGATTTCAGGTCAGGAAGACTTTATCGACGATCCTATTTCCAATGAGGAGCTGAAACGCCGGTTCAAAGATCCGGATGATCCATTCAAGATCGCTGTCGTCTGTGACAAGTGGTTGACCGGGTTTGACGCTCCGCATCTTCACACATTGTATGTTGATAAGCCGATGAAAAATCATAATTTGCTTCAGGCCATCGGCAGAGTCAACCGGGTATACAAGGACAAGCCGGGAGGCCTGGTAGTTGATTACATTGGTATCAGTGAGCGTTTGAAAGAGGCCTTGGACAAGTATACTTCTGAGATCCGGGATGATGCTATGCTGGATATTGAGGAAGCTGTCGAGGTGATGAGAGACAAGCATCAGGAGGTGGCCAACTTCTTCTCCGAGGTTGATTACAGTGATTGGCCTCAACTGGGTCAGATGGAGCGGCAGCGCCTGTTGTATAAGGCCCAGAATGAGGTTTTGATCACCGAGAAGCGGGAAGAGGACTTTCGGGAGTCGATGAAAGGCCTGAAGAAGGCTCACGCATTGGTTTCTCCGAATCCTGCTGCTAGTGAGATCCGTGCGGATTTAGCGTTCTTTGAGGCGGTACTCGGTGCGATCAATAGTATTGACAATTCTGGTAATCCTGATGAAGTCGAGGGTTTGGATTCTGCGAT
>NZ_JAXRUU010000301.1:0-1096 GCF_034497445.1 Halorubrum sp. AD140 | reverse complement strand
TGTGAACCCAGTTGTGAACGATCGATCGAACCCGATCAACACCGAAAACCTCAAGAAACGAGACAGTCTTCGAAAGCGATAATCTAGCCAAATGAAGCTGAATACTGAGCTTTATCAGCAGCTGCGTGTTGCTTCTCGCTCCACAAACTCTAAGTTGGTCTCGTCTAAACAGCTGCTGAGGCGGCCGTTTTCTGGCATAGAACACTTTGAAAACGCACCGCCTCACTCTTTAAACCTTATCTGAACACCGCCGATCTGAGTCCACCAATAGTTATTATCACCGTGCTTATTTACGATAATCCCGAGAATTGAGATATGCGACTCGGGCAGACATCAGTGGTTCACTTCGGGTCGCGGTTGGCAGGTTCTCTGCTGGGCTTCGCTGCCACTTTCTACGTCGCTCGTGAGCTAGGTGGCTCCGTGTTGGGGACCTATTTCCTGTTTGTAGCCGTTCTAATTTGGCTCAAGACGCTGTTTGGCTCCGGGATACACTATGCCATTAAGAAGCGACTCAGTGAAGCAGACGGTGACGGGAGTAAACTAGGCGCCGGTATCCTCGTCCAGTTAATTATCTATCTCATCGTCGTCGCTGGTCTACTATCGTTTAGAGATACTGTCAAAAACTACCTTGGTTTCGATGGAATCTGGCTATTGATACTTGGTCTTGGATCTATGTTAGCGTTCTCGCTGGTGAGTGCGGCACTTCATGGCGAACAACAAGTCCACCTGTCAGCGCTTTTACGCCCACTCAACGTGGTTATTCGAAGTGGACTTCAAATTGTTGTTGTCTTTGTCGGTTTGCTTGGTGGAGGTCTTGCCGGCCTTGCTTGGGGATATATCGTGGGGGCGGCCGTAGCAGCATGCGCAGGTATCATCTTACTCACAATACGGCCACTCCGCCCTTCACGTGCGGATATATATAGCATCTTAGATTTCGCACGGTATTCGTGGCTCTCTGGCATTGAAGAGCGGTCTTTCTCTGCGTTAGACACCGTCATCCTCGGGTTGTTTGTCAGTTCAAATCTGATTGCCTACTACGAGATCGCTTGGAATTTAGCATCTCTTCTTGCCATCTTTGGAACATCACTCGCCCAAA
>NZ_JAXRUU010000300.1:0-1098 GCF_034497445.1 Halorubrum sp. AD140 | reverse complement strand
AGACTCGTTCGCCGACGATTCGTCCTCGGTGCCGTTCTCGGGGGACGACTCCGAGGAGTCGGACTCCTCACCGTCGGTCGAGTTGCCGTCGGTCGAGTTGCCGTCCATCGTGGTCAGCTCGAAGTTGGTGTGGAGCCGATCGACGTTCTCGACGGCCGCGATCTCCTCGAGCGTCGCCCGGTCGGGGTCGACGTCGATCAGGACCGCGTTCGCCAGCCAGAAGGTGTTTTTCACCTCGATCCCCGGATGACGCTCGGCGAAGCGGAGCAGGTCCTCCTGGGTCTGGTCGGCGTGCGCCTGCATGCTCCCGACCGCCTCGTCTTCCGTCATCGCGCCGTCCGTGTCGGCGCTGTCGAACCGGACGACGACCTCGACGTCACCGTCGCCCGACGCGAAGTCGTCCTCGAGCGCCTCGTCGATCGAGACCTCGTCGGGGTCCTGTTGGTCCGTCAGGTTCTCGTCGGTGTCGGCTACTGTGCTATCCGCATCGATGTCGGCGGCGTCGAGGTCCCCCTCGACGTTCGCCTCGGCGTCGCCCGCGTCCGCGGCCACGGAAGCCCCCGCGACGGGAGCCATCATGGAGACCACCATGACGACCGCGAAGAGCGCGGCGAGCGCCTTCGAATACTTGTTGGTGCGTATCATATCTTCGTCGCGTCGTGACACCCCACTGCGGGAGGATGTCGAAGCCACGGCACGGCTCGCCCGTAGTTATTAACGCAATGTGCGATCACAACGCACGGTTGCGTCCAGACAATCGCCGGTTTCGTCTCGTCGATCGAGGCGATTTCCCCCGTAATGGCCGGTGTCGACGCGAACGTGTCACCGGGACGAAACGGGTACGATGCCCGTTCGACGGCCGTAATCACTCGTTACGGAGGTCGAAACGAATCGGCCGGCAACACGGAGATGAGGAGATGAATACATTAGACGACGAGCCTGTACACGGGCGCGGTACCGGAAAACGAATCGCGTAACACGAGGTTATGCTCCGGATAGCGATTTCGACTGCGTGTCGCTTCGGATCGGGCTCAGAAGCGATAGCGAGCCAAGCAGTTATATACGTTCAATATAATTGAAACGTATCGATGCATCTCC
>NZ_JAXRUU010000299.1:0-1099 GCF_034497445.1 Halorubrum sp. AD140 | reverse complement strand
AAAGCGGCCGTTTTCAAGCTGACGGAGGGAATCACCGAGCCGATGGAGTCGTCCGAATCGGAGCCGCTGGCCCCGACGGCCGACTGAAACGTCTACTGCGCCTCCTCGCCGACCGCACGAACGACGACCAGCGCCGCGGCCGCCGCTCAGCGCTCGGTGCCGTCCCCGACGCCGTCCGATTCGGCCGTCTCCTCTGCGGCCGAAGGCCCCTCCGTGCGGTCGCTCCCCGCTGAGTCGATCTCGGTGACGGACAGCACCTTCAGCGGGATGTTTCGGAGGCGCTTGCCGATCTCCTTGCGCGCGACGCGGCTGGCGTGTTCGCCGCGGTCGACGTTGAACACGTCCATCTGAAGCTCCAAGGCGACGAGCGCCTCGTCGGCCGCGACGAACGCCGGGTCGAGCCGCTCGCCGCTCGGCGACGTGCGCGTCCCGGTGTCGATCTCGACGTAGTTGAGATCCGGGTTGAGCATCTCGCCGGTCTTCGAGATGGCGATCCGGACCGCCTCGTCGGCGGTTTCCACGTCGTACACCGGAACCGCGGCCTCGACGACGACTCGACAGTCCATCACGCGCGGGAGTACCACGCGAACGAGTATCAAACTTCGGCCGCGACGGGCCGAGGCGGTCGACCGGCGGCTATCCCTCGGTCACTCGCCGCCGGCGCGGAGGTAGTAGAACACGTACGTCTGGGCGTAGCCGGCGAACTCGCCGCCGAACCGCTCGCGGATCGCCCGGGAGGTCTCGGCGTAGCTTCCGCGGTCGCAGTCCGGGTAGTACTCCTCGATAGTGGTGCGGATCCAGGTGTCGAGGGGCACCGCTTCGAGGAACCCCAGCGAGAACAGCAACACGCAGTCGGCGACCTTGTCCCCGACGCCGACGAACCGGGTGAGCGACTCGCGGGCCTCTTCGTAGGGGAGACCGGCCGCCTCCAGCGGGTCGGCCTCGCCGCTCGCGACCATCTCCGCGGTCCGTCGCACGTACGGCGCGCGGTAGCCGAGCGAGAGGTCTCGGAGTTCTTCCTCGGTGCGTGCGGCCAACTGCTCGGTGGTCGGGAAGGCCTGATACCTCTCGTCACCCAGCACGACCGAATCGCCGTACG
>NZ_JAXRUU010000298.1:0-1101 GCF_034497445.1 Halorubrum sp. AD140 | reverse complement strand
TTCGGCGTCTTCGGCGCGGGGTACGCGCTTGCCGGGGTGGGCTGCGTGGCGCCGGTGTTCCTCGGCGTCGTCGCCCGTGCGATCGCGCTCCCGTCGGAGACCGCCGTCCTCGTCCTCGGGGTCTACGCCGGCACCGTCGCCGTCCTGATGGCCGCGACCACCGTCGCGACCGGAGTCGGCCTCGTCAGCAACGCCAATCGGGTGATGGCCCACGCGGGACTGCTCAAGCGGATCGCGGGCGCCGTGATGATCGTCGCAGGGGTCGGACAGCTGTACCTCTCGCTGGTCGTGTACTGAGGCCGCGGTCGCGTACCGAACGGGGACGCGTCGCGTCTCTGTCCCCGAGAGGTGTCCTTGACTCTCCCGTAGATTCTTAACCGATACCGCGGGATCATCAGACAGCCGAACCGGACGGTTCGGTCCCCGCACCATGAACTTAGACCAGTTCACCGCAGAGAACGCACCGACGGACAGCGCGGAACCGTTCCAGCGCGAGAACAGCTACACCCTCGACGTCGAGGTCGCCGGCACCGTCATGGCGAAGGCGGGCTCGATGGTGGCGTACACGGGCGACGTGTCGTTCACCGGAAAGGCCTCCGCGGAGGGCGGAATCACCGGCTTCCTCAAGGAGGCCGCCACCGGCGAGGGGACGCCGATCATGGCCGTCGAGGGCGACGGCCACGTCTACTTCGCGGACGACGGCAAGAAGGTACAGGTGGTGGAACTCGGCGCGGGCGAGTCGATCACGGTCAACGGCGAGGACGTCTTGGCGTTCGAGGAGTCGCTCTCCTACGAAGTCAGCGCCATCGACAGCCTCGCCGGCGCGCTCGCGGGCGGCTTCAGCAACGTCTACCTCGAAGGACCGGGGTACGTCGCGCTCACCACGCACGGCGACCCGATCGTCTTGGAGCCGCCGGTGGCGACCGACCCGAGCGCGACCGTCGCGTGGGGCGGCACCTCGCCGGACGTGGAGGTCAACCGGAGCCTCTCGGACATGATCGGCCAGGAGTCCGGCGAGCGCTACCAGATGCGCTTCGAGGGCGACGGCGGCTTCGTCGTGGTCCAGCCGCGGGAAGAACACGTGTGAGGCGAGGAAGGCCC
>NZ_JAXRUU010000297.1:0-1102 GCF_034497445.1 Halorubrum sp. AD140 | reverse complement strand
CGCGCTCGGCGTCCTGGCCGTGGGGATCGTCGAGGGCCCAGTCGCGGGCCTCCACGCCGTCGGCGAGCGTCAGCGTCGAACACCCCATCGTGGCGACCACGTCGCACGCGTTCAGCTCCGCGGTCGGGACCTCCCGCGGGACGCGGTCGGCGAGGTCGATGTCGAGTTCCCGCATCGCCTCCACGACCTCGGGATGAACCTCGTCGGCCGGGTGCGTTCCGCCGGTCACGATCTCGACGCGGTCGTCGAGGCCGCGCTCGCGGCGCTCGCGCTTGGCGAACGCCGCGGACATCTGGCTGCGGCCGGCGTTCTGGACACAGACGAACCCGAACGTCACGACATCGTCGTCGCTCATACGCGTTTCTCTCGGTGCGCCCGATTAACGGTTCCTAAGAGGACTATAGAGCGATACGGATTCCGCGCGGCGGCGTCGACGAGCGCGGTCCGGCGACCGACGCTCACTCCAGCACGACCGAGAACCCCCACGCCGCCGACGACTCCGGTTCGGCGTCCTCGGACACGACCGCCATCGTCGTCTCGAACCGGTACTCGCCCACCGGGAGGCAGGCGTCCTCGCCGGGCGTCGCGTACAGGTCGAGGAGTCGTTCGCTCGATTCGCCGGGGTCGAGCGCGAACGTCCGGTACTCCTCGGTGATCGCGATGTCGTCGGTGAGCCGGCAGCAGTCGGGTTCGGCGGGGTACTCGCCGTCGGCCGGGAGGAGCACGAGCGCGTCGCAGCCGTCGGCGACGTACTCGAAGTGGACCGCGCAGCCCGCGCCGACCCACACCCGCTCGTCGCCCGCGTTCGTCAGCGTCGCGCGGAGCCGGGGCGGGTGCTCGGGCGTCGCGGCCTCTCGGACCACCTCGACGGCCGGCCGAATCTGGAGGTCGACCTCGTCGTCGCCGTCGCTTCCGTTCTCGTCTCCGTCGTCGCTTCCGTTCTCGTCTCCGTCGTCGCTTCCGTTCTCGCCGCCGTCGCTTCCGTTTTCGTCTCCGTCGCTTCCGTTCTCGCCGGCGTCGCTTCCGTTTTTGTCTCCGTCGTCGCCGCCGTCCGAACCGCTGCCGTCGCCGGGGTCGGTCGACGCACGGCCGGCGAGCGCGA
>NZ_JAXRUU010000296.1:0-1104 GCF_034497445.1 Halorubrum sp. AD140 | reverse complement strand
GCTGTCTGTAGTAGCCACCAAGCGTCTTCTTCCTGTATTCCGGGGACCTCCGTCAAAAACTCCACATAAGTTCGGTACTCCACTCGAGAGAACTCTCGGAGCGTTATCCCATCCGTATAGTGTGTATCTTCAATAGCGGATAGAAGCTGCTGGAGACGAGATACACGTTCTGAACTAATTCCTCCTCCGCGAACGAATTCACCAAGAACTGTTGAGAGTCTGCTTCCACTAAGCAAGTTAATCTCTTCCCAACTCCCGTACTGCTCACGTAGCCCCTGAACTGCTTCACGGGACCACCGCTCGAAGAATCGTTCTGCGGGTGACTCAGTGGATCCACTCAAGACGACAGCTGCTACCGTATCGAGAGGATCATCACTGCCAGACAAGTGATCTCCACACGAACAAGTCTGGTCATCTCCAGAATATTCTCTCTTGATTGTGGTGTAACGGCACACCTCACTGTGGCTGCCGCGTTTTCGAGCTAGCCGTTCCGGCGTCGCGTCAACGCACCCAACCGGCGTCATTTGATGTCTCCGCGCATGGGCGGCAGTCAGGGTATCAATAAGAAATTCGATATTGTCAAAGAGCAGTTCCCGATGTGCGTCACGCTCCGTGGTTGAAGCTGACCGGATCAGATCTATCGGCGAATTAAGAGACGTGACCGACTCTGGCATACTCTTGGTTATATTGGGACCAGGGATAAACTTAGGGACAACTCTGTTCCCTTATCGCAGACTATTCTCTTAGGCCTCATGAGACGCGCTCCGTAACTCAAAGAATACTTGTACTTCTTTTCTCTTTATGCCAGTAATTATTGAAGGCCCCGAACCTTATGATAGCTGACGTTGTAGCCCTTAATATCATTGGCCTCGGTCCCACCATCACACTGTCCCTCGACTCGAGCAACCAGCTCGGGTGGATTCCTGAGTGACTACAATGTCCACAGAAATTGAATTGGGGAAAGAATCCCCTACTGATGACGAACGAATCGCACGACACCTTCGCGAGACAGTGCTGAAACAAGTTCGCGGTGACATCGACGAACGCGTCAAGCGCGACTTCCCCAGCGACCGGTTCTTTGCCGGTGCGTTGGCGCCTACAAGC
>NZ_JAXRUU010000295.1:0-1105 GCF_034497445.1 Halorubrum sp. AD140 | reverse complement strand
TTCTTGGTTGAGCATAGACACCAAAACCAACGAACTGCTCACTTCTCAAACTGGCTTAACTTGACAGTGCCCCGAATCTGATAAAGTTATCTGAGGAATACGAGATCACAAAAACACATGATAGGGGGACTCATGTCTCGACTAATCTCTCAGTTAGTATCAGAATCGTTTGGTGTCGCTGTAACGCTCATCCATGCTCTGAACGGAATTGTAGGTCACAGAAACGGGGTACGATTAGGTACGGAGCTTGGTAAGTCCCGGTTGATATCTGAAAGATGGGGATTGATGCCTGACATTTCCAATATAATTCATCGATTTACAGGCTAAAAAGCAGCAAGATGATACTATTCACGATTAGGACGACACCAATGCCCAGTAGAATACCAGTCATAATACGGAGGCTGTTTGTGCTTTCTCGATTACCGAGTAGCTGAGTGGATCCATCAACACCACCCGGGAGTAGGAACATCAGCCCCATCAGAAAAATCCAAACCGGAGAAAGCGGGATACTCCATAGTTGTGTAACCAGAATTGCTACGATACCACTCAAGTACATTCCGGTACAACGAGCGCAAATACCGAAGTATCGGCCATGATAGGAAAGAGATCGGTCAGGTCGAGAGTGACAAAGTGGATACTGTCGAAGAAATGAGTTCGATAAACGGAAGATGGCATCGATGACCCGG
Organism: Halorubrum sp. AD140; assembly: GCF_034497445.1. NCBI lineage: Archaea > Methanobacteriati > Methanobacteriota > Halobacteria > Halobacteriales > Haloferacaceae > Halorubrum > Halorubrum sp. AD140. The sequence continues at coordinate 419 of NZ_JAXRUU010000295.1, read as the reverse complement.
TTCACTCCGGGAAACCCGTGTCGCATTCTACGCAGTTGTTGTTTGTACGATGATTATGCCAGCCGCATTCCGGATACTGTTTCGTTGTCTCTGACGGCTTGTTGTGCCGTGAACTTCTCGACAGCCCCAACCCGCGCCTCGCAGTATACCGGCCATGCCTTGTCAGCAAGAATGGCCAGCCAACGGCTACCAGAAACGTCGTTCCTGCGAGCATGATTTCGTCATTGAACAAGAGCCATAGCCCAAGCAGGCCTCCTATAGAAAGAGAGCCCAGAACGGCTACCACCTCGATAACATCTGAATTAAGCCCGATCGTTTCGACATCGTCATCAGTTGTTTGCTCTACAGACTCAGTCAGACCGCTATTCGCTTCAGATCGGGCGTTATCAGTTGTGTCGTATTCCAACTCTTCGCCGCAG
>NZ_JAXRUU010000294.1:0-1106 GCF_034497445.1 Halorubrum sp. AD140 | reverse complement strand
AATCGCACCGGATATAACGGACTCTACCGAGAAAACCAGTCTGGGGGGTTCAATGTACCGTTTGGGGAGCACAGTAACCCGGATTATATCCGGGAACGACAAATCCGTGCTGCAAGTGCTACTCTTGATGGTATTGACATCCACAATGATGATTTTACATATATTGCTGAACGAGCTACATCGAAAGACCTCGTCTATTTCGATCCTCCATACGAACCAGTCTCAAAAACCGCAGACTTCACTCAATACCAATCAGATGGGTTCAGTAAATCCGATCAAGAGCGGCTTCGAGATCTTGCAGTCAGACTAAACAAAGATGATGTTCATGTCGTAATATCGAATTCTCCACCAGTATGGGAACTGTACAATGACCTCCCAGATTTTACCGTTAACTACGTCAATGCTGCTAGAATGATCAACAGCGATGCAGACAATCGCGGCGATGTCGCTGAGGTTATTATCACCAATGTTCCTCCGTGACAGCAGCAACAACAAAATATCCGAGACTATATTTAATATAATAAAACTCGAATAAAATTGTCTTGTTTATATTCCAGTAAGTCTGTTCTGCTTAATCAAGTGGAAGTCAGTTATGCTGAATAAATTAAGATAACGCGACTTGGGATATTTCGGTGACAGGGGAGACGAGGCAGAGAGAGCACACTACACTATAAGTATCAATGTGACTCATTGCTTCTCAATCGAATGGTAGCATTGTCTAAACCAGATTGGCTCGAGCCACGTGGATATCAGGATAAAGCCGTACAAGCATGGATGAATAGCTCAGGACAGGGAATCTTGAATATGGCGACGGGAACTGGTAAAACGGTCACTTCTCTATTAGCCGCATCCCGGCTTGCATCACTCCAAGACGACTCATTGGCTCTCATCGTTGCTGCCCCGTACCAACATTTAGTGGATCAATGGAAAGAGGATCTAAATGACTTCGGTGCCTCACCTGTCCTCGCATATCAGTCACGAACCCGTTGGACAGATCCGCTGGCTAGCCAAATCACTGAGTATAACTCTGGTGTCCGAGATATGCTGGCAGTCATAACAACTCATAAAACGTTCTCTAGTGATCACTTCCAGAGTCTCATCGACCG
>NZ_JAXRUU010000293.1:0-1107 GCF_034497445.1 Halorubrum sp. AD140 | reverse complement strand
ATTCGGGTAACGAGGACACATACACAGAGAACGCCGACGCCTTCCGGGCTGAGCTCGATGCCCTTCATGAGCAAATTGAGGAAGTAATGGCTAGCGCCTCCAAAGGGGTCATTCTCGTCGCAGGACACGACTCGTGGCAGTACTTCGGTGACCGCTACGACGTGACCGTCGAAGCGCTTACCAACGTCTCACCGGATGATCGCCCGACAACCAGAGACATTGAGCGCGCACAGGAGGTCATCGAGACGCACGACCTACGGTACATATGTGCGGATCCGCTCGAGTCCCAGCAGGCCGCGGAGCAACTCGTCGAAGAGACCGACGCCGAAGAAGTGCTTCCCCTGACGGCGATACCGGGCCTTACCGACGAGTGGGAGAACGAAGACTGGGGATACGACGAGGTGATGGAAAACGTAAACCTTCCGGCCCTGGAAGACGCACTCGACGCGTAATGGCCCTGCTCGAAGTCAGCGACGTCACGTTCTCGTACGGCGACCGCCCGGTCGTCAATCGGGTATCCCTCGACGTCGAGGCGGGCGATTTCCTCGGTCTCGTGGGGCCGAACGGTTCCGGAAAGACGACGCTGCTCAAGCTCATGATCGGGTTGCGCCGTCCCGACTCGGGTTCGGTGACGCTGTTCGGCGATCCGGCCCACGAGTCCCGGAACGGCGACCGGATCGGATTCGTCCCGCAGGACGTGACGACCACTAACGGTGAAATGCCGATAACCGTCAGGGAGGCCGTCCGCATGGGCCGATACCCGCACAAGCTGACGCGACGGTTCTCGCAGGAAGACCGCGACGCGATCGAGACCGCGTTGCGACGGGTCGAGATCGCCGACCTCGCGGACCGCCGCATTGGGCGGCTTTCGGGCGGACAGCGACAGCGGGCGTTCATCGCCCGCGCGCTCGCCTCCGAGGCGGACCTGCTCGCGCTCGACGAGCCGACCGTCGGCGTCGATGCTGAATCACGTGAGTCGTTCTACGAGCTGCTTCACGAACTGAATCGGGACGGCATCACGATCATCCTCATCGAACACGACATCGGCGTCGTCACGACGCACGCTTCGGAGATCGCGTGCCTCAACCGAGAGTTGTTCTTCCACGG
>NZ_JAXRUU010000292.1:0-1108 GCF_034497445.1 Halorubrum sp. AD140 | reverse complement strand
GTAACCGGTCCGAGATTCCCTGCCGGATCAGCCGCGTCCGGCTCAACGATCGCGAACGCGGAGACGGACGTCCGTCGGAAATCGGTGGTCGGTCGTTCGTCGAGCGTCCTGTCTATTTTTTTGAGCGCGGACGCGAGGGCCGCCGGCTCACCGGTGATCGCGATCGCTCCGCGGTCGGCGGCGAACTCGCGGGTACGGGCGAACGAGGACGACAGCACCCGAGAGAGTATCCAGAGGGGGAAGACGAGCGCGAGGCCGACGGTGAGGACGGCGTCGGTGACATCCGCACGGCTGACGACGCCGTGCTCGATGCCGGCCGTCGGACCGCTGAGCAGCGTTTTGACGCGTTCGGCGGCGGCCACCGGTTGGGCTGCGGACGTCATGACCGCCGCGTCGCGATTCTTGACGTGAGCGACCTCGTGGGCGACGACCGGGCGCAGTTCCGGCTCCCCGAGCGCGTCCAGCAACCCCTCGCTGACGACTAACCGAGACGTGCGAGCGGTGAAACCCGTGGTCAGCGAGATCGGCGTCTCCGTCGGCGCCACGTAGATCGCGGGGACGGGGACGGCGACTTGGTGTGCGACGCTGCGAACCGTGGAACGCAGCTCCGGATACTCCCCCTCCGACACCCGCTGGGCACCGGTGATCGCGATCGCGTGGTCGGGGGCGTCGCGCTCACCCCACAACACGAGGCTCAGAACGATGCCTGAAGCGGAAGCGACCAAGGCAATGCCGACGCGCCCGGCGAAGACGGTGGCCCCGTTGCCGGCGAAGGCCCACAGCGTGACCGCGATGAAACCCACGACGATCCCGCCGGCAAGCGCGGCCGCGAGCGTCGTCAGGACCAGCGTCGACAGCGAGACCACGATCCACAGCTGTAACCGCCTGTCCGGGGACCATTCCATGGAAACACGTACGGACGAATTTATAAAAGGCTTCAGTCGATGGTCGTCGAACGGGTAGTGCGTCAATTCCCGATTGAACGGCTACTTCCGCGCGACGATCCGGAGCACGTCCTCGTCGGCCAACTCGTGTCCCTTCCCGACCTGCTGGTCGTCGTGTTTCGCGCTCGGGCCGGAGACGCGCGCGAACTTGAACCGCTCGTCGA
>NZ_JAXRUU010000291.1:0-1110 GCF_034497445.1 Halorubrum sp. AD140 | reverse complement strand
GACAACCTCATTGACGACATGTCGGACCAGTTGGTGGAGGGGCTGTTTCAGGACGACATTTTTGTGTGGTGGACGGACGGATACGCTGAGGAACTGTCTCGGGGCCACGAAACGGGAGCGAGCCAATTCGAGGCCGTCGCGAAGGAATCGGGTGGAGTAGATCGGATCAGCGACGCGACACGGGACCGATTCAGCCGGGCGGTGGCGGAGGTGTTCTTCAACGTGCTTCGGTTCGACTTCGGAGACGTAGAGGGCGATCTTCTCGGAGATCTGTATCAGCGGTACTTCGACCCGGAGACGCGCAAGGCTCTCGGCGAGTTCTACACGCCACAGCCGGTGATCGACTATATCATGGACGGCGTCGGCTACGAGCGCGGTGTCTCGAACGAGCGACTTATTGATCCTGCCTGTGGCTCCGGGACATTCCTCGTGGATGCCGTCGAGCGATACGTCGCCGACGTGGAACGCTACGAGGAGAATCCGGACTGGAAAGACCACCTACAGGATTTGTGTACCCGCCCGCGCGTAGTCGGACTCGACATTCACCCGTTTGCCGTACTCATGGCACAGATCCGCTTCGTCGTCGCGATTCTCCCCGCGTATCGAGAAGCGAAACAGCAACACCCGGAGTACACCATTCGCCGGCTCCCGATCTATCGGACCGACACACTCCGGAACGGGCGCGAATTGACCGGGACGGACCTCGGAGATGACGGTTCCCGACAAATGACCTTCGACGCGATGACCGACGACGAGCAGGACGTACGTATTCCGGTTCCCCTCCCGGTCGAAGTGAACAAGGACGAAGTGGACGAGACCGAGGACGGGTTCCTCGTTCGACGCGTTCGCATGCCGCTGTTCGACACGATCCAGCTTGAGACAGGCGTGAGCAACTTCGGGGAGTACTTCGCCGCACTACAGGGGGTTCTCGACACGGTGAAGGACCACATGGCGCTCGCGGAGGAGTTCGGTGGGGACTTCGACTGGACCTACCAGAGCGGGCTTGAGGAGCGGATCCACCATCACACAGACCGCGAGTACGACGGCGTCGAGGAGTTCTTTGAGCCGTACGTGAACGACATGCTGGAGAACGTTCGCTACCTCAAGGAG
>NZ_JAXRUU010000290.1:0-1112 GCF_034497445.1 Halorubrum sp. AD140 | reverse complement strand
TCGGCCGTGGGGGGTGCGGCGGTCATGCTTGTTGGTCCGCGAATCGTTTCGCTAACTCGGCGGTCGCGCGTCGAAGCCGGTACGACACCGTCGAACGCGGCTGTTCGAGCTCCGCCGCGAGCTCGTCGAGCGTCACGCCCCGCGGCGTCTCGAAGTAGCCCCGATCGACCGCGAGCAGCAGGGTCTCGCGCTGTTCGGCGGGGACGTCCGGTCGGGAGAGCAGCTCGCTCTCCCAGTGGTCGACCTCGGTCAGGTGTTCGAACGAGAAGGACAGTCCCTCACCGAGCTTCGCGGACAGCGTGTCGTACAACAGCCCGATCTTCGAGTCGTCCTGTACCAACACGCGCCACCGGACCGTATCGCCGGACCGCGTCTGTTCGAAGAGGACGCCCCCGTCGACGTACCTCGCCGTGATCAGCGGCACGGACTCGCAGTAGTCCACGTCGGAGACGTACGTGTACGTCACTCGCCGCCGCTGTTCGCGGGTCAAGAGGCTCGTCGCGCGCTCCGAGCGACAGGCCCGGGCGCTGATCGACTCGCGGTCGACGGACTCGTCCAAGAGCAGCTCGTCGACGGCGTCGAGGTCGGCCGCGTCGCCGGTCACCGATTCGAGCTTCCACAGCTCCGCGGGGTCGAGACACGAGTAGGTCGCCTCCGACCGGAGGGACTCGCGGTCGATGAACAGGTCGACGTACTCGTCGGCGCCGGGTTCGTAGGTTACTGTGAAGGTGAAGTCGTACATCTGACGGTGAACTCGCTCGTTTCCTCTGTCTCGGTTCGCGACCGAGCGGTCGCGGTCGACCGCGTTTCGGCGGAGAGCTGGCTCTCGACAACGTGGTTGATATGGACTCGACGCACTTACGTTGTAGCGTACGGTGCGATCACGTTCGACTCGCGGAATCCCGACCGCGCTCCGAAGCCGTCTCTTGGTACCCGCGTTCGTCGCGCTCGTCGCCGGGGTCGGGGGTATCGCGTTCGGACTCGCCCGCGACGACGCGGTCACCGCGCTGGGCGCGCTGTTGTTCCTCCCGAGCGCCGCGCTGCTGTTCGGCATCGTCGCCAAGCGCCACGGACTCGGATCGGTCAGTTAGTCGCGTCGGCGAGCGGACTGA
>NZ_JAXRUU010000289.1:0-1115 GCF_034497445.1 Halorubrum sp. AD140 | reverse complement strand
CCGTGGAGGCGGCAGTCGTCGCCGACGGTCGCCGGCGTCGAGACGCGCCACGCGTCGTCGGAGATCTCGGCGCTCCGCGGGACTATGAGTGGATCGCGGACGTCGTCGCCGTCGGCGAGCGCCTCCGCCAACTCGTCGGCGGCGTCCGTCTCGCCGACGCGCAGCAGCTGCGAGAGGACGATGAAGTAGAAGACGATCGTCGGCACCGGGTTCCGGATGACGATCCAGCCGTTGGCCTCGAACCCCTCCTCGATCGTCACGTCGTCGCCGATGTCGAGGTCGCCCGACACCATCAGCCGGCCGGTGACGGTCACCCGCTCACCGAGGTACGCGTCCTCGCCGACAAGGACGTTCCCGTCGACGGAACACCAGGTGTCGAGCCGACAGTCTCCCTCGGCCTCGATGTCGTTGGCGACGCCGACGCGCTCGCCGATCGCGACGTTGCGGCCGCGGACGCCGAGCTCGACGGTCGACTGCCCGCCCACGAGCACGTCGCCGTCGACGACGACGTCGTGCTCTTCGACGGTCGTCCCCGAGGGGATCGCGAGCTCTTCTATCGGACCGTCTCCTCGCAGCGACACACCGGGAGCAGTCGCCCCGAGCGTATAAACGGTACGGGGCGTCGGACGAGCGTCGGACGCGGGCGCACCGCCGCACCGACACCCGAGACGGGATGTGAACCCTTACCGCGGCGTATCACGGTCGCCGCGCTTTTCAGTGCGCCGGCGGAGGAGCGCCCATGGGATTCGGATCGTACGACGAGAGCGAACAGAAGGACCAGGACGTCGACACCGACGAGGAAGACGCGGTGGACGTCCACGAGAACGACCACGACGGCGACGTCTCCGTCGAGGGCGACGCCGACACCGCCGACCTCGTCGGCCGCCTCTCGGAGATGCGAGACGACGAGGACTGAGCCCCCGTCCCCCGGAACGGCCGCGAACCCCGACTCACCGGCTGCGACCGGTCGGAGCCGGTGTGCGCACTGTTCGCACAGTCGGTTCGGATTTATTATCGTCCACCGCGTGTGGTACCGTATGGCATGGAGAAACAAGCGCGCGAACCGATACGGTCGCCCGACCCGAAGCAGCCGCTGGACGGGCGTGCGCCGCAGC
>NZ_JAXRUU010000288.1:0-1122 GCF_034497445.1 Halorubrum sp. AD140 | reverse complement strand
GGAACTCAAGGTATTCAAACAGCGGTACTGTTCCGGTAGCCGCCGCATTCAAGAAGTCGTCTACCGAAGCCACATTTTGCAGGGTTGCGCTGGTGTTGGACACACTTTCTGCACTCTGCCGCTTCGTACGTGACGCTTTCTATGACTCGCTCCCAGACGTTATGACATGGTGCTTCGGGAATCAAACCATCGTCCCAGCGCTCCCTCAAACTGGGAATCTGCGTGTACGTTCATGTGATATTGTCTTTTCCAGATAATTATGCCAGAGCAGTTTGTGATTATCGGTGGCAACGCTGCCGGGATGAGTACTGCGACGCGGCTGCGACGACTTGACGAATCCGCCGAGATCATCGTGATCGAACAGAGTAAACACGTCTCGTATGCAAGCTGCGGACTCCCATATCATCTGAGCAACACCGTGTCTGAGGAGAATCTCGCTGTGATGGGCGTTGAACAACTGAGTGCCGCTTTCGATCTTGATATCCGAACGGGCGTTACAGTGACTGAGGTCGATCCGGATACTTCCACTGTCTCGAGTACCGGCGCCGATGGCGAACCGGTGGTAATCGCCTACGACGAACTTGTCGTCGCAACTGGAGCTGAACCGCTCGTCCCACCGATGTTTGGCCTCAACGAGCTGGAGTACTGTCATACCCTTCGAACGGTCTCGGATGCAACTGACATCCGCGATGACGTTGCCGACGCCGAGCGTACACTCGTTATCGGCGGCGGCTATATTGGGCTCGAAGTCGCCGAGAACCTCCACGACGCCGGCCACGACGTGGTTGTCGCCGAACTGCTCGATCAGGTGATGCCGAACACGCTCGGCCCGGAAATGGCGGCGATGGTTGAATCTCACCTCCACGCACAGGGAATCGATCTTCGACTGGCGACCGGCGTCGACGAACTGGCTGAACCTGGTGACGAAACAGTTGTCGCCACAATGGGCGACACCGACCACACTTTCGACCTCGTCGTCGTTGCTACTGGCGTCACCCCGCGAACGGAGTTGGCTGAGTCCGCCGGCGCCGAGATCCACGACAGCGGGGCAATCACAGTCGACGAGCGGATGCAAACTTCGGTGGACTCGATCTACGCTGTCGGAGATGCGGCTGCGCCTCC
>NZ_JAXRUU010000287.1:0-1123 GCF_034497445.1 Halorubrum sp. AD140 | reverse complement strand
GAGACCGACACGAAGATCTTCTGCGGCTGTTCGACGGAACCCGAAGCGGACGAGGAGCCCAACACGCGCACCTGCCCGACCTGCCTCGGGCTGCCGGGCGCGCTCCCCGTCCTCAACGAGGGCGCCGTCGAGGCCGCCGTGAAGGTCGGCAAGGCGATCGACGCCGACATCCCCGAGACCACCACGTTCCACCGGAAGAACTACTACTACCCCGACCTCCCGAAGAACTTCCAGCTCACCCAGTACGACGCGCCGATCTGCCAGTCGGGCGAGTTGGAGGTCCGCGTCGACGGCGAGCCGCGGACGATCGGGATCACCCGCGCGCACCTCGAGGAGGACCCGGGCAGCCTCCAGCACGCCGGCGGCTCCATCGAGTCGGCGACCCACACGCTGGTGAACTACAACCGCGCCGGGACGCCCCTCATGGAGGTCGTCACCGAACCGGACTTCCGCTCGCCGGCCGAGACCCGCGCGTTCCTCGCCAAGCTCGAGGAGGTCCTCGAGTACCTCGGCGTCTTCGACCCCGGCCGCGACGGGAGCCTGCGCGTCGACGCCAACGTCTCCTTGGTCCCCGACGAGTACGTCGACGCCGACGGGACGATCGACGACGAGGCGCTCGACGACGTGAACCGCGCCGAGGTGAAGAACATCTCCAGCCACAAGGGCGCCGAGCAGGCGCTCGCGTACGAGGTCACCCGCCAGGAGAACGTCCTGCGGCGCGGCCGCGAGATCGAGCAGGAGACCCGCCACTGGGACGAGGACCGCGGCGTCACCGTCGGGATGCGCTCGAAGGAGGCAGAGAAGGACTACCGCTACTTCCGCGAGGGCGACCTCCCCGCCCTGGAGGTGGCCGACTGGACGGAGCGGATCGCGATCCCGGAGCTGCCCGACGCCCGCCGCGAGCGCTTCCGCGAGGAGTACGGGCTCGGCCGCGAGGCCGCCTCGAAGCTCACCTCCACGAAGGCGGTCGCGGACTTCTTCGAGGACGTCGCGAGCGAGTTCGACCCCGACCTCGCCGCGACGTGGGTCGCCGACAACCTGCTCGGCGAGCTCAACTACCGCGAGATGGAGATAACCGACGTCGAGGACCGGCTCGGCGAGTTCACGCGCCTGATCGAGCTCG
>NZ_JAXRUU010000286.1:0-1123 GCF_034497445.1 Halorubrum sp. AD140 | reverse complement strand
CAACCCCTCGTACAGCTTGGTGAAGCGCTCGACCGGGTCCGGCTCGGTGCGATCGACCGAGACGGCGTACTCGCCGCCCCGGAGTTCGATCGTCACGCGTTCCAACCGCGCCGAGAACGTCCGGTAATGGTGTCCGTCCGGGTCAATCATCTGTTCCTCGTCGAGCATATCGAGCTCCTGTAAGCGGTTGATTCGGCGGTACACCGTCGGCGGAGACGCGTCGCACCGGTCGACGAGCTCCTGGGCGGACAGCGACTCCCGACTCGTCTCGGCCAGGATCGAGCGAGCGTACTCGTCTTCGAGCAGCTCACCGACGGTTTCGGCGGCGATCTGCGCCGATGGCTCACCCATCAGTGAGGCGTGTTTTCACGCGGTCCGTGAAAATACCCACCTCCCGAGTTTCTCCGTCAGAAACCGTGCCGCTACCCCGGGGACGGTCGGCCGGCGACTTTCTCGCCGTGAAAGCCGGCTGGTGCCTATATTCGCCCGCCGCCGGAACGGCGAGACGAGATGGACGCGATCAGAACCGACGGACTCACGAAACGCTACGGCGGCGGGCTCTTCGGGACCCCCGTGACGGCGGTCCGCGATCTCGACCTCGTCGTTCGAGAGGGAGAGGTGTTCGGCTTCCTCGGTCCGAACGGGGCCGGGAAGTCGACGACGATCGACATGCTGCTCGACTACGCGCGCCCGACCGGCGGATCGGTCCGCGTGCTCGGACGCCCCGTGGAAGCGCGACCGGACGCGATCAGTCGGCGGGTGGGCGTGCTCCCGGAGGGGTACGGACTGTACGACCGGCTCACCGGTCGTCGCAACCTCGAGCTCGCCGTCGACTGGAACGGCGGTGACGACGACGTCGGTCGGCTGCTCGACCGTGTCGGCGTGGATCCGGACGACGCCGCGCGTCGGGTCGGGGAGTACTCGAAGGGGATGACACAGCGGCTCGCCCTCGCGATGGCCCTCTCCGGCGATCCGGACCTGTTGATACTCGACGAACCCTCGTCGGGACTCGATCCGAACGGGGTCCGGCGGTTGCGGGAGATAGTCGGCGAAGCGGCCGACGCCGGGACGACGGAGAGCGCGGAGACGGCCGCGGAGGACGACGACTGATGGCGCGGGTGAA
>NZ_JAXRUU010000285.1:0-1123 GCF_034497445.1 Halorubrum sp. AD140 | reverse complement strand
CGTCGGCGCGGATCGCGTCGTCGGCGATGTCGGTGACGAGCCCGTCCTCGACCTCGAACGCGAGCGTCTGCCCCCCGTCGAGCAGGCCGTGGGGCATCATCGTCCCGTCGACGACGAAGGTGCCGGTCGCGGTCTCGGGCGCGACGAACACCTCGCCGGCGGGGAGGTTCGAGAAGTCGCCCGGCTCGCGGACCATCCCGGTGTCGGCGAGCCACTCGCGGTCGCCGATCCCGAAGGTGATGTCGGTGCCGGCGGACGCGGTGACGCGGACCTCGTCGGCGTCGCCGACCTGGTCGACCACGTCGTCGCAGGCGGCGTCGATGGCGGCGTAGTCGGCGTCGAGGCCGGTGGTGAACACGTCCTCGGTGATCCCCGGGAGCGTCGCGCCGCGCGCGCCGGCGCCGCAGGCCGCGCCGCGGGCGCGGGTGTGGCTCAGGCTCTTCGTCGTCGGCGCGAGGAAGACGTCCGCCTCGCGCATCGCGGCCGCGACCGGCGCCGGCGGCTCCGTCCCGTGCTGATCGGCCGGCGGGTACCGCAGGACGGTCGCGTCGTCGGTGACGGCGCTCGCGGCCGCGTAGAGCGCTTCCCCGATCGGCTCGCGCTCGTCGTCGGTGACGACGACGACCGACTCGTCGGGGGCGACGTTCAGGCACTGTTCGACCGCGGTCGCCGCGGCGTCGGAGCAGTCGGCTGCCATGCCCGCGTCTCCGTCCGGCCGGGCGTTAGGCCTTGCCATCGAGGTTTTACTGCGTTCCGTAATCGAATTATTTACGTCCGGTGCCGATCGGCGTCGAATTAACCGATCGATTACTCGTGGGGTAGTTAATTTCAATTCGGTTTCCTCGAAAACATTATGTCGGTGCCCGAGTGACTCACGGACATGATACGCGTGGGCGTCAACGGCTACGGGACGATCGGGAAGCGGGTCGCGGACGCCGTCGCGGCCCAGACCGACATGGAACTCGTCGGCGTGACCAAGGCCTCGCCGGACTACGGCGTCGAGGCCGCGGCCCGTCGCGGCTACGACCTGTACGCGGCCGTCGAGGACCGCACGGACGAGTTCGCGGCCGCCGGCGTCGACCTGACCGGGACGCTCGGCGACCTGCTCGACGCCGTCGACGTC
>NZ_JAXRUU010000284.1:0-1126 GCF_034497445.1 Halorubrum sp. AD140 | reverse complement strand
TCTGTTCGGAGTCGTGTCGCGCGGCGTGGGACGACGAGCGGCCCTCGGCGGCCGAGTAGCCGGACGCGGCGCGGCTGACCGCGGCGGTCGTCGACGGCGGGAGGCTTTTTGCCCGCGGGGGTGGTAGCGTTCGGTATGATATCGCTCGACGAGGCCGTGACGGCCCGACTGGAGTCACACGGGGAACGCTTCGAGGTCCTGATCGACCCGGACGCCGCGCTCGCGATCAAGCGCGGGGAGTTCGAAGGTGACTTGGAGGAGGTCATCGCCGCGGAGGACGTCTTCGAGAACGCCTCGCGGGGCGACCGGCCCGCGGAGGAGGACTTAGAGACCGTCTTCGGCACCACGGATCCGCTCGAAATCATTCCGGAGGTCGTCAAGCGCGGGGAGATCCAGATCACCGCCGAGCAGCGCGCGGAGATGCAAGAGCGGAAGCACAACCAGCTCGTGAACACCATCACGCGCAACGCCGTGAACCCGCAGATGGACGACTCGCCGCACCCGCCCGAGCGGATCGAGCGCGCCTTAGAGGAGGCCGGGTTCCAGGTCGACCCGATGGAGCCGGTGGAGAACCAGGTGGACGACGCGCTCGACGCGCTGCGCCCGGTGATCCCGATCCGGTTCGAGGAGGTGACGATGGCGGTTCAGCTCCCCGCCGACTACGCGGGGTCGGGACAGGCGCAGATCCGGGAGTTCGGCGACCTCGAACGCGAGGAGTGGCAAAACGACGGCTCGTGGGTCGGCGTGTTAACCTTCCCGGCCGGGCTCCAGAACGACCTCTACGACCTCGTCAACGAGGTCACCTCGGGGGAGGGCGACGCCCGCGTGATCAGGGACAAAGACGAGCTCCGGACCCGCTGACCGGGTCGAACGGTCCGGCGGCGGCGACCGCGGCGGTACTCTGACCGCGCCCGCGACGCGGCTCCGACCGCGGCCGCAGTTTCACCGCCTCCGGGAGGTTGATACCGGCGGGGTGCGGGTCGGATCGCATGCATCCACGCGCGGCCGAGTTCGAGGAACGAGCGCGAGAACGGTACAGCGTCGACGTCGACGTGCTGGAGTTCGACGCGGGCACGGAGACGGCGGCGGCCGCGGCCGACGCCCTCGGCTGCGAGACGGGCGCCAT
>NZ_JAXRUU010000283.1:0-1127 GCF_034497445.1 Halorubrum sp. AD140 | reverse complement strand
ACCACGGGAACGGTTATACCGAACTCACCGGCTCGCTGATGGACGTCGAGATGCGGATCGACTACGAGGGCGTCGTCGTCCGCACGCGGATGGAGATGAAAGACGGGTACCCTCTGATGGAACTCGTTGGGGTGGCCGACGAGTGAGTCGGTAACCACTATCATTTATAATTAGGAGTTTATATATTCAATATTCGTCGAATTATCTACGGAATATGATTCGGCCGTGGAGGAAGATTTTAGTATAAGCTATCTGAATTGACTGTACATGTCCGATCCGACAACTGAAGATTCGGTCGAGAGCACGAAGCGACGTAAACTGCTCAGCCTCCTCGGCGGTGGCGCCGCGGTGACTCTCGCCGGCTGTTCCGGTGACGAAGGGTCCCCCGACGGCAACGACAGCGACGGCAACGACAGCGACGGCGGCGACGGCGACGACGGTGACGACGGCGACGACTCCGGGGCGACCAACGCCGACAAGGCGCAGGCCGCGTGGGAGCGCGCCGTCGAAAACCCCCTCCCGGAGGACGAGGACCTCCGCAACGAGGCCTACGTCGAGATGGAGGAGGCGGTCCGTGACGACGCCGTGCTCATCCCCCTGTACCACGGTTTCACCGAGCTGTTCTGGTACGATTACGTCGACGTCCCGCTGACCGGCGCGCTCGGCAAACACTGGCAGCAGCTCAACACGACTGAGGTCGAGGATGCCGACACGCTCAACCTCATCAACAGCACCTTCGACGAGCTGGACCCGATCATGTCGACCGATACGGCGTCGTCGATCGTCATTACTCAGATCTACGAGAACCACACCGAGTTCCCGAACGGCGTCCCCGAAATCGAAAACCAGCTCCTCGAAGAGTACGAGGTCTCCGAGGACGGGACCACGTGGACGTTCACGCTCAAAGAGGACATCCAGTTCCACGAGGGCGGAACCGTGACCGCACAGGACGTGAAGTACTCCTGGCGGCGCACCGTCGAGTCGGAGAACTCCGAGCGGGCGTCGTTCACGCTCGAACAGCCTACCGGACTCGGGATCGACGCCGAAACGGACGACGAGGGCGACGTGGAGCCCGACTCGCTCGCGATCGAGGTCATCGACGACCAGACCTTGGAGGTACAGCTCGT
>NZ_JAXRUU010000282.1:0-1128 GCF_034497445.1 Halorubrum sp. AD140 | reverse complement strand
GTCCGCGGTCGGAGGTGTCCACAGATGAGCGAAGGGACGCTGTACGACAAGGTGTGGGACCGACACAAGGTCACCGAGCTCCCGAACGGGCAGGACCAGCTGTTCATCGGGCTCCACCTCGTCCACGAGGTGACGAGTCCGCAGGCGTTCGGCATGCTGCGCGAGCGCGAGCTCGACGTCGCGTATCCGGACCAGACGTTCGCGACCACGGACCACATCGCGCCCACAGAGGCCGACAAGCGCGAGCGGCCGCTGGCCGACGACCAGGCAGAGGAGATGCTCTCCGCGCTCGAACGCAACGTGAGCGAGAGCGGTATCACCTTCTTCGGTTTCGAGTCCGGTAAGCAGGGGATCACTCACGTCGTCGCTCCGGAGTTGGGGCTCTCCCAGCCCGGGATGACCGTCGCCTGCGGCGACAGCCACACCGCGACCCACGGCGCGTTCGGCTCCATCGGCGTCGGCATCGGGACGAGCCAGATCCGCGACGTGCTCGCGACGGGCTGTATCGCGGCGGACAAACAGAAGGTCCGCCGGGTCAACGTCGAGGGCGAGCTCGGCGAGGGCGTCTACGCGAAGGACGTGATCCTGAAAGTGATCCAGGACCTCGGCGTCGACGGCGGCGTCGGGCACGTGTACGAGTACGGGGGCCCCGCCATCGAGGCGCTCGACATGGAGGGCCGGCTGGCGGTGTGTAACATGTCCATCGAGGGCGGCGCGCGCGCCGGCTACATCAACCCCGACGAGACCACCTACGAGTACCTGCGGGGCCGCGAGTACGTCCCCGAGGGAGACGAGTTCGAGGAGCGAAAGGCGTACTGGGAGTCGATCAGCTCCGACGCGGACGCCGAGTACGACGACGTGGTCACGGTCGACGCCGACGGGCTCGACCCGCTCGTCACGTGGGGGATAAACCCCGGACAGGTGATCGAGATCTCGGAGCCGGTCCCGCACCCGGACGACTTCGCGGCACGGACCGACCGCGAGGCGGCCGAGCAGGCGCTCGACCACATGGAGATCGAGGCCGGCCAGTCGATGCTCGGCTACGATGTCGACGTCGCCTTCCTGGGTACCTGTACGAACGGCCGCCTCTCGGACTTCGAGGAGGCCGCGAAGATCTTGGAGGGCAAC
>NZ_JAXRUU010000281.1:0-1130 GCF_034497445.1 Halorubrum sp. AD140 | reverse complement strand
TTATGAGGGGTGTTACCATTACTGCGCCTGTAACAACGAGTACAGGCGTCACGACTCCCGGCGGTGTAACCCGCCATCGAACACGTGAACCCCACAATGTCCGCAACCACCGAAACGATGAACGCGGAGACCGACGCGAGCGACGACATCTCCGAGGAAGACATCTACGAACTGCTCTCGAACCGGCGTCGGCGATTCCTGATTCACGCGATCAAGCGCGCGGACGACCCGCTGGACGTCTCCGAGCTGTCGAGATACATCACCGCCTGGGAGCTCGATATGGAGCCGGCCGAGGTACCCTACGACGAGCGCCACAACGTCCACAGCACGCTCAGACGCACTCACCTGCCGAAGTTAGAGGAGAAGAACGTCGTGACTGTCGGCGAGAACGGCGTCGTCCGGCCCGCTCCGGCACTGCGGGAGCTCGACATCTACGTCGAGGTCCTCCGCGGGAGAGAGATCCCGTGGAACCTCTACTATCTCGGTCTCTCCACCTTCTCCGTCCTCCTTCTCATTGCTGTCCAGATCGGCGTTCCGGGCCTCGGATCGCTGTCGCCGATCGCCGTCGGCGTGTTCGTGGCGACGATGTTCGGCATCTCCGCCGCCGCCCACTACGTTATCGGCCGGAGAATGGTGCTCGGGAGCACGGACGAGCCGCCGGAAGTGCGCCGCGCCGGATGACGCCGCTTCGCGCGGCGAGCCTGCTTCTCGCGCTCGTCGCAGTGACCGCGATCGTCTCGGGAACCGCCGGCTTCTCCGCGCTGGAGGCCGACCGCACTCTCGAGGTCTCGGTCACTGACGACGAGCACGCATACCTCGGGTACGCCCCCCTGACAGACACGGTCCGGGCCGGCGAACGGACGCCGATAGTCGAGTATCACAACCGGTTCGGCGCCGACCTCGACCCCCTCGCCGTCGACGTCTCGCTCGCGGCCCCCGAGAACACGACCGCCGAGATCGTCGCCGTCGACGCCCCGAACTCGCTCGCCGGCGGCGCCACGGGGTCCGTCTCGGTCGTCCTCACCTGTCCCGCCGAGACCGTCGTGCGGCTCTCGATAGAGGCGGTCGGCGACGGTCCCGCCGGCGCCTCGCTCGACCGCGTCCACTCGGTGACGTGCGTTCCGGACGCC
>NZ_JAXRUU010000280.1:0-1133 GCF_034497445.1 Halorubrum sp. AD140 | reverse complement strand
GACCGCGAAGGGCACGACGAAGCCGAAGCCGACGAGCCAGCCGGACGCCAGCGGCCCGAGGGCGACGCCGAAGCCGAACCCCATCGTGAGCACGGAGAGCGTGGTCCCCGACTCCCCCTCCCGTGCGAGGTCGCCGGCGAGCGCGAGCGACGGGGCGAACACGCACGCCACCGCGATCCCCTGCCCGAGCCGGACGAGCATCATCAGCGCCGGCTCCGTCACGACCCCTTGGAGGAGGGTCGTGGGGACGAGGAGGACGAACCCGGCGACGAGGAACGGCCGCCGGCCGATCCGGTCGCTGGCGCGCCCGACCGGGACCTGGAAGATCACGTTGGCGATCGTCACGGCGGCGAACTGCGCGCCGAACCAGATCGGCGCCTGGTCTAACCGGACGTTCACCTGGTTCTGGAGCGTCGCGAACAGCGCGATACACGCGCCCATGGCGACGGTCGCGAGCCCCAGCGTGAACACGGGGTCGAGCAGGCGGTCCTCGCCGCGGACCCGGATCGAGACGTCGTCGCCCGCCTCGCCCTCGACGTCGGCGTCCCGGACGAGCAGGAACACGAGCGCGAAGCTGAGGTACGCCCCCGCGCAGGCCGCGACGAAGGCCGCGTCGAACCCGTCGAGGACCGGGAGGCCGACGGCCGAGAGGTCGTACGGGCCGGCCTCGACGACCGCACCGGCGAGGACCGGGCCGAAGCCGAAGCCGATGAGCCGGAACGTGTTGTACACCCCGAAGTTCCCGCCGCGGTCGGTGTCGCTCGCGGCGTACTCGTTGACGAGGGCGACCGTCGCTGGGATGATGGGCGCCGCGCCGAGCCCCTGGATGGCGCGCAGCGCGACCAGCGCCGGGTAGCTCGTCGCGACCGTGTACAGCCCGCTCGCAGTGCCGAGGAGGAGGATCCCGGCGAGCACGAACGGCCGCCTCTTGCCGACGCGGTCGGACAGCCTTCCGGTGAAGGGCTGCGAGAGGCTGTTGAGGAAGCCGAAAAGCGAGAGGACGACCCCGATGAGCAGCGGCTCGGTCACCGTGACCGCGGCCGCGCCGACACCGACCTCCGCGCCGAGCAGCCCTTCGATGTCGACCACGTCGCTGGTGATGTACAGCGGGAGGACGACGATGAGGAAGGAGT
>NZ_JAXRUU010000279.1:0-1135 GCF_034497445.1 Halorubrum sp. AD140 | reverse complement strand
CCAGTCGATGTCGCGGCGGGTCCGGCGGAGGTCCTCGGTCAGCGCCTCTAAGTTCGAGTCGGCGACGCGGCGGACGCTGCCGACCACCGCGGTCCCCGCCTCGTTGACGCTGGCGAGCCGGTCGAGGAAGTCGGGCACGGCGGATTCGATGCGACGAACCCTGCGCTTGCCGAACTCGTAGGCGACCGCGTACGACGCGAGGACGAACGCGGTCGCGGCGACGATCGGCCCGTCGATCTGCCCGGCCATCTCCACGGGCGTCCCGAGCGTGATCGGGAACGCGAAGACGAGCAGCCCGGCGACCGCGACCGGGACCGCGACGAGCAGGACCGTCCGCGGCGAGGCCAGCACCGTCTCGGCGGGGGACGCGGCCAGCCGCCGCACCCCGCGGAGGCGGTCGTAGATCCGGAGCCGCTCGCGGCTCTCCGTCCAGCGGTCCGCTCCCGGATCGGTCGCGCCGAGACTGGCCGATTCTCGCTCCGTGGCCGCGCCGCCGTCGAACCGCGGAGAGCCGCCCCGGTCCCCGGGCTCGTCCGTCGCGTGGCGCACCCCGGTGACCGAGGTGGCGTCCGGGTCGTCGAACGACGACGCCGCGACGGTCTCGGTGCCGCCGACGCCTTGCGTCACGCTGTCGACGTAGACGACGAAGCCGAAGGTGGCGAGCGGCACGCCGAGGTAGACGACGACGCGGAGGATCGGGAGCGTGTCCTGTAAGACGAGGCCGATGACGACGAGGATGGTGATGAAAAACAGCGGGCCGGCGACCAGCGCCGTCACGTACGCCTCGGCGAACGTCGAGAGCAGCTCCAAGTACTGCTCCTGTTTCGCCTCCGCCTCCGACTGGTAGCGCTCGTACTGGTCGTCGAGGAACGCCGACACCGACTGCCCGGTGCCGAGGACGGAGGCGAGGTTCTCGGAGAAGTCCGCCAAGTCTTCGCTGGGCGTCCGCCGCGAGATGCGCTGGAGCGCGGTGAGCGCGTCGGTCCCGAAGGCGTTCATGTCGCGGACCGCGACCGACAGCTCCGTCGCGGCCTCGCCGTACACCGCCTCGTTCTCCGCGAGCGTGTCCATCACGCGCGGGAACGCCATCCCCGACCGCGAGAGCGCGTACATGAACGCGACGGTCCGGGGAAGG
>NZ_JAXRUU010000278.1:0-1139 GCF_034497445.1 Halorubrum sp. AD140 | reverse complement strand
CGGGCTCGGAGTCGAGCAGCGAGACGAGGATCCGCGCGACGGGGTACGAGAGCAACTCGGCCTGCACGTCGGACGCCGACTCGCCGGGGAACGCGCCGCTCTCGGCGGCGACGGTCCCCTCGAGGAGGGCGCGCTCGACGCGCTCGCGGGCGCGCTCGACGGCCGGGGCGTCGGCCGCGACGAGCTCCGGCAGCGACACCGCGGCCTCGGCGACCGCCTCGCGGGCGCTCGCGAAGAACGGGTACTTGGCGTCGAGCGCGTCCATGTCGGCCCGAGGTAGTGAGGGCCGGCGAATAAGCGGTGCGGTCCGCGGTCGGTCGGGCCGACGCGAGCGGGGAGCCGACCGGCGACGGCTACTCGTCCGTCTCCTCGACGGCCGCGCCCGGCGCGTTCGACTTGACGCTCCGGAGCCCCTGTTTCGCCTTCTGTTTCGAGGCGTACCCCTGCCCGCCGTCGGCGATGATGTTGCCGTTGTCGTGGCGGAGCCGCCAGCGGTACTCGTCCGCGTTGTCGCGGAACAGCTCGAACGTCGCGTCGCTGCCCCCCTCGTCGGGCGCCTCCTCGTCGCGGGAGACGTCGATCACGTGCGCGCCCGGCGCGTTCCGCTGGACGCTCTCGATCCCCGAGCGGGCGTCGCGCTTGTCGCTGTACCCCTCGCCGCCGTCGGCGATGATGTTGCCGTTGTCGTGGCGGAGCCGCCAGCGGAACTGGTCGGCGCTGTCGGCGTACAGCTCGAACGTCGCCTTGCTCGCGGCCGCGTCCTCGTCGATCGCGGCCGCCTCGTCGGGCCACTCCATCTCGATCTCGAAGTGGACCGTCCCGTCCTCGCGTTCGAGCTCGACCTCGACGTCGCCGGTCGCGCCCGCGTCGACCGTCACCGTGCCGGCGTCGTCGACCGGGACCGGTTCGCCCCGCCCCAGCGCCCGGGCGATTCGCCGGAGGTACGTGGCCAGTCCCTGTCGGGTCCGCGACCGCTTCGACTCGTGAATGGTATCCTCTGACATACGAGGGAACGGTCACGGCCGTGAAAGAAAAGCGTATGCCTGAACCGAGGTGGGGTCCGCGGGGAGACGGCCGCCCCGTCGCCCGTCACTCGGCGTCCGGCCGCTCCGCGATGATCGTCTCGCCCGCGCGCACGC
>NZ_JAXRUU010000277.1:0-1140 GCF_034497445.1 Halorubrum sp. AD140 | reverse complement strand
ACGGGACCGAGGGGGAGGAGATTCTCTATATCGCCCGCGAGGAGGGGCTCACGCCCGCCTTCGAGATCCCGGGAATTCGCGCGGAGCCGGAGTTCTTAGAGTTCTTAGACGAGGGCGCCGCGGAGTTCTGTAACGTGAACGAGTTCGAGATGTCCGACGGGAACTACCGCCGGATGCAAGCGGAGGGGTTCGAGCTCCAGGAGGGGCACATGTCCGCCGTCGAGGGGTCGAAGGACGACGCCATCTTGGAGGAGATGGCGAGCCACGAGAAGGTGTACTTCTGTACCTCGGTGTTCAAAGACGCCGCCCAGCACCGCAACCGCCTGAAGCGCATGGCGCGGAACATCCGCCGCGAGTTCGACGAGGTGACCGACGACGGCACGCTCGTCTACGGGAAGGCGTTCGCCGAGCCCGAGCGCTTCGAGGCGCTCGGCGTCCCCGAAGAGTTCTACACCGTCAAGTCGAACCACGTCGAGGTCGCGTGGTGGCTCCTCGAAGAGATGGTCGAGGACGGCGACCTCGACGAGGGCGAGATCGTCGAGCAGTACCCGACCGTCGACGGCACGGTCGTCGAGCGCACCCCGGTCGCCTGACGCGACGCGTTCTCCCGGGTTTTTGCGGCGAGTGGTGCCGAAGCCCAGCCGCGCGGCCGACTCCGGTGCGCGTCGAAGCCTCTCTGGCAGTCGGCGCGGAGCCCGAGACCTCCCGCGGCGCGCCTCGCCTGCGGGCACTCGGAGGCGCGCGCTGCCGTGGCCGAACCCCTTGATAACGTGAGTCATGCTTTAGTCGATACGATGCGTACCCTCACGCATGGCTTCCGAAGAACCCGAGTTCGCGGACGTGAGCATCGGCCAGACGGTGTACGACGAGTCGGGCGAGGAGCTCGGGTCGGTCCGCGGCGTCGACGACGCGGGCTTCTACGTCTCCGCGCCGACCGGGTCGGACCCGCTGGCGCTGACCGACGCCCGCGACGTGTTCGGCACCGCCTACGTGATGTGGCGCTGCTGGGAGTGCGGCGAGATGGGCGAGATCGGTAAAGAGCTCCCCGAGAACTGCCCGAGCTGCGACGCGCCCCGCGAAGAGCTGTACTACTGGGCCGAGGACTGAGACGACGGCGGGAATCTCGTTCGTGTCCTCCTT
>NZ_JAXRUU010000276.1:0-1143 GCF_034497445.1 Halorubrum sp. AD140 | reverse complement strand
TACGCGAGCGGGACCATCAGCGCGGCGCCGAGCGCGATGCCGCCGACGAGGACTCGCTTGCCGCCGTGCGGGAGGTCGGCGCCCGTTTCGAGGGCCTCGGGGACGAACTCGGTGACGACGAGGTAGATCATCGCGCCCGCGGCGAAGCCGAAGCCGTACGGGAGGACCTCGCGGGCGTACCGCACGAACGCGAACGCGATCACGGCCCCCACCGGCTGCGGGAGGCTGGAGAACACCGCCCACCAGGCCATCTTCCACTTCGAGACGCCCATCGCGCGCAGCGGGATCGAGATGGCCGTCCCCTCGGGGACGTTGTGGATCGAGATTGCAACGGTCATGAACACGGCCAAGAGCGGGACGGTGAAGCCGAACAGCGCGGTCCCGCCCTGGATGCCGAGGTCCGCGAAGGAGACGCCGACCGCGATCCCCTCGGGGAAACTGTGAACCGTCAACACCCCGAGGATCAGGATTAGCTTCTTGAAATCCGCCTCCTCGTACTCTTTGGGATCGATGTCGGCGTCGGTCAGCACGTCGTGCGCGAAGACGACGAGGGCGACGCCCGCGAGCATGCCGATCCCGATCTCGACCGGCGTCCCCTCCGCGAGCCCCTCCTGGATCAGCCCGAACAGCGACGCCGCGACCATGATCCCCGACGCGAACCCCCACAGCGCCACGTTCCCGCGGTCGCTGATCGCGTCGAAGAAGAAGAACGGGAGCGCGCCGATCCCGGTCGCCAGCGCCGTGATCAGGCCGGCGACGAAGACGAACGCGTAGGCGTTGAGCGCGACCATTCGATAGGTCGTTGTACGCCGGTAGCGCCCATAACTTCGGCGGGCGCGGTCACCGACTGAGAACGCCTCACAACAGCACGGTCGGCGGGTTCACCCCAGCATCCGAACGACGCCGGCGAGGAACACGAGGAGAAGCAACGCGACGAGCAGCAACAGCGCGGTGAGTTTCGTCCCGGGCGCGGCGCAGCGACCGTCGGACGATTGGCTGTGCCGCCCGAGACGCTCTCGCGGCCGGCTCGGTGCGGGCACGCTCAGGCTCCGTGGTCGGACTCCGACGGGTCCGACTCGTTCGTCACCGTCTTTTCACTCGACGGGTCCGACTCGTTCGTCACCGTCTTTTCACTTGACGGGT
>NZ_JAXRUU010000275.1:0-1143 GCF_034497445.1 Halorubrum sp. AD140 | reverse complement strand
CCTCCTCGCGGCGTACGGGGCCGTTCCTCTCGCGCGACGCGTGGGTCCGCCGGACTCCTGGCGAGACGCGGTTCGGTCCCGCCGCATTCCGACGGCGGCCGCCGCGTTCCTGCTCGCGCTCCTCGTCGTCGGCGTCTTCGCCCCCGTCGTCGGGGAATCCCCGCCGCTCCGGTTCCAGCACGCCTTCCACCCGCCGGTCGGGCTCGCGAGCCCGGTCCCGCCACAGGAGTGTCTCGGGACGGTGACCGGCGACTCGTTCGACCGCCTCTGTCACGGGTCGTGGGAGTACCCGCTCGGCACGAACGAGCGGGGCCACCCGATGGGATACCTCCTCGTCGAAGGGGCGCGCGTGGCGACGTACCTCCTCGTGATCTCGGCCGCGTTCGTCGTCCCGCTGGCGGCGGCCGTCGGAGTCGTCGCCGGGTTCCGCGGCGGCCGCGTCGACGACCTGCTGTCCGCGTACGTCGACGTCCAGTTGAGCCTCCCGGCGGTGCTCCTGTACTTCGTCGGCTACACGTACTACGGGCCGTCGCTGCTCCTACTGCTCGCGACGTTCGGTCTCCTGAGTTGGGGCGGGATCGCGCGGTTAGTCCGCAGCGAGGTGATCCAGCGCCGCGAGGACGGCTACGTGCTCGTCGCGCGGAGCCTCGGCGCCTCAGAGTGGACCGTTGCGCGCCGACACTTCCTCCCGAACAGCGCGAACACGCTCGTCCCGGCCGCCTTCCAGTTACTCGCGCTGTTCGTGCTGATCGAGGCGGGAATCGCCTTCCTCGGATTCCACGAGCTCGAGACGTACTCGTGGGGGTCGACGATAAGCGAGGCGACCAACGCCGCGGTGGCCGGTCAGCTCCAGAGCCGCGCCGACGTGCCGGCCGCCGACGTCTGGTGGGTCTCGACGCTGCCGGCGCTGGCGCTGACCGCGACGCTGTTCGCGCTCAAGACGCTCGGGGACGGGATACGCGACGCCCTCGATCCGCGAGGTAGGCGCTGATGGAAGCGTGCGACGAGTCGGACGACGACCGGCTGCCGGTCGATCCCGACGATCCCCTCCTCTCAGTGCGGGAGCTTCGAACCCGGATCGACACCGACGACGGCCCGCTGTTCGCGGTCGACGGCGTGAGCTTCGCCGTCGACCGCGGCGAG
>NZ_JAXRUU010000274.1:0-1144 GCF_034497445.1 Halorubrum sp. AD140 | reverse complement strand
CTCGGCAGAAGTCCAGTTACGAAGCACGGTCGGTGGACTGACTGCGGAAGGAAAACTACACACGCTGAGCGTTTGGTTCATCTTCGCGCTCCGCCTGATGATGGGACTCGCGTTCCTCCAGGCCGGACTGGACAAGCTGCTCGGCGGCGGATTCAGCGCCGCGGGATACCTTCAGAACGCGCCGGCGGACAACGGGAGTCCACTGGCAGACCTCTTCGTCGCGATGGCGCAGACGCCCTTGTTTATGGACTTCGTGAACGTCGCCGTTCCTTGGGGACAGCTGTGTATCGGTCTCGGGCTGCTCGTCGGGTGTCTGACGAGACTCGCGGCGTTCTGGGGCGCGTTCATGATGCTGCTCTTCTACTTCGGTAACTGGGACATCTCCCACGGCTACATCAACGGCGATTTCGCGTACCTGCTGGTCTTCCTCTCGGTCGCCGCCTTCGGTGCCGGGAGGATATTCGGTCTCGACGCCTACATCGAAGGGTACGACGTCGGCGGCGTGCCCCTCGCGGAACGGTACCCGTGGACGCGGTACTTCCTCGGATGAGTCGTCCTACCGCCGGGTGAACGGCCCGGGCGGGAGGATGAGGTCGTCGAGCTCGGGCCGCTGTTTCACGTTGAACACGATCGACAGCTCGTCGGTCAGCGGGTAGCCGTTACAGGAGAGCCGGAACCCCCGCTCGGCGAGGTCGTCGGGCATGATGTGGTCGGTCGGCTGCGAGAGCTCGCCCTCGGCGAGGTACACCGCGCAGTTCGCACAGGCGCCGCCGCGACAGGAGAAGGGCCACGCGAAGCCGCT
The DNA here is from genome assembly GCF_034497445.1 of Halorubrum sp. AD140. Classification (NCBI taxonomy): domain Archaea; kingdom Methanobacteriati; phylum Methanobacteriota; class Halobacteria; order Halobacteriales; family Haloferacaceae; genus Halorubrum; species Halorubrum sp. AD140. The sequence continues at coordinate 342 of NZ_JAXRUU010000274.1, read as the reverse complement.
GCGCTCGGCCGCCTCTAACAGGCTCTCGTCGGGGTGGACGAGCATGCGACCGTGGGCGTCGGAACCGAGGTCGGCGTGGGCGGCCTTCCGGAACAGCTCGTCGTCGTCGAGCGACCAGCCGTAGTCGACGACCGCCTCGTAGTCGAGGAACTCGACGCGGGTCGACTTCGGCTCGCGCGCGTCGTCCCCCTCGGTGAGGTCGACGTCCGCGGGGTCGGTTTGGTCGTCGCTCCCGTCGCGTTCCGACAGCTCCCGGTAGGCGCGGCGGACGAGCTGGAACTCCTCGATCGAACCGCCCTGGTCGGGGTGCGCGCGCTTCACGCGCTCGCGGTAGGCCCGTTC
>NZ_JAXRUU010000273.1:0-1145 GCF_034497445.1 Halorubrum sp. AD140 | reverse complement strand
GCGGCCGCGGGCGCCGACGACGACGCGGTCGCGGCGGTCCGCGCGCTCCCCGGCGTCTCCGGCGTCACCCGCGACGGCGACGAATTAGTGGTGAACTGCGAGAGCGACGCGAAGACCGACGTCATCGCGGCGCTGGAGGACGCCGGCGTCGCGGTCCCGGACTTCCACACGCGCGAGGCCTCGCTGGAAGACCTCTTCTTGGCGTACACGGAGGGCGACGCGGCGAGCGTCGACTCCGGCGCGACCGAGTCCGACCGGCCCGCAGCGGAGCCGGCAACCGAGGAGGTGGACGGATGAGCCTCTCCGCGATCGCTCGGAAGGACTTTCAGGAGACGGTCCGGTCGCGCGGCATGATCGTCCTCGTGGCGCTGTTCTCGCTGCTCGTTTCGGCGTTCGCGTTCGCCGTGCGGCCGACCGCCGAGAGCGAGCAGTTCGCCACGGAAGCCCTGTTGAGCTTCTTCGTGGGTCCCGTCCTCGTGACGTACCTCGTCCCGCTGGTCGCGGTCGTCGTCGGTTACAACGCGGTGAGCGGCGAGCGCGAGTCCGGGTCGCTGAAGCTGCTCTTATCGCTACCGCACTCTCGGGCCGACGTGGTGTTCGGGAAGGTCATCGGTCGCGGGGCGGCGCTCGCGCTGGCCGTGTTCGCCGGATTCCTGCTGCCTGCGGCCGTGCTGATAGCCGTCCCGGTCACGTTCAACGCCGGCGCGTTTCTCGGGTACACCGTGTTCGCGGCCGCGCTCGGTATCGTGTTCGTCGCCATCGCGGTCGGCTGCTCGGCCGCCGCCTCGACCCAGCTGCGCGCGCTGATCGGCGGGATCTCGATCTACGTGCTGTTCGTCCTGCTGTGGGGGCTGATCACCGGGCGACTGCTCGGCGCCGCCGGACCCCTGGTCGACGCGCTCCCCGCGTCGGCCGCCCAGATCGAGGTGTTCCTCCGGGTGTCGAATCCGAACACCGGAGTCGAGGTGCTGTCGAACGCGTTCCTCGGCGAACAGCTGTTCACCGGCGAGACCGCGGACCGGCAGCTCTCGGCGGCCGCGATGTTGGTGTTCTGGGCGCTCGCGCCGCCGCTCGCCGGCCTGCTGAAGTTCGACGCGGACGACCTCTGAGAGACGTTGTTTGGTTTCCAGCGAGAAATTTAGAAA
>NZ_JAXRUU010000272.1:0-1145 GCF_034497445.1 Halorubrum sp. AD140 | reverse complement strand
GACTTGGGAGACGCGGAGCCGTTTGACGCGGCCGTCGCGGTCCGCGGCGTCGTGAACCACCTCCCGCCGGCCGACCTTGCCCCTGCGCTCGCCGCGCTGCGCGACCGTCTCCGGCCGGGCGGCGTCCTCGTCTTCGACAACTCCCCGCTCCCGGCCGCGGGGAACCGCCCGGGGCTGGACGTCGGCCGCGACGCGGACGGGGAGATCGAGTACGTCCGCGTCGCGCACCACGTCGCGACCGGCGACGGGCGTCTCGACTGGCGCGCGGTGACGTTCACTCCGGACGGCGACCCGTTCACGGACCGGCGCCGGATGACGCCGTTCGCCGACGACCGGATCCTCGACGCGCTCGCCGCGGCCGGGTTCGAGGACGCCGCCGTCGCCGACGGCTACGGCCCCGGAGACGACCGGAGCGTGTTCGTCGCGGTGCGGTAAGACGCCGGTCGCGGCGCGGTCGCGGCGCGAGCGGCCGCGGTGCGGGCGACCGAGGCGTCGTTGTCGGGCGATTGCCACGGGATGGCAGGCCGGTCGTGCGGAAATCGCGCAACGGTCGCAACGTACATACGACGCGCCGGCCAACTGTCGGACATGACCGACGACATCGTCGAGCACCGTCGACTGATCATCGCCGGCACCGGTATCGCGGGGCTCTCGGCGGCGATCTACGCCGCGCGGTCGAACAACGACCCGCTGCTCGTCGAGGGCGACGAGCCCGGCGGCCAGTTGACGCTGACGACCGACGTGGAGAACTACCCCGGGTTCCCCGAAGGGATCTCCGGACCGAGCCTGATCAACGACATGAAAGAGCAGGCGAAGAAGTTCGGCGCCGAGGCCCGCAACGGCGTCATCACGGACGTCTCGAAGGAGCCCGCGGGCCACTTCCGCGTCGAGCTCTCCGACGGCGACGCCTACATCGCCGACGCCGTCATCGCCGCGTCGGGCGCCAGCGCGCGCACGCTCGGCGTCCCGGGCGAAGAGGAGCTGATAGGGTACGGGCTCTCGACGTGTGCCACCTGCGACGGCGCGTTCTTCCGCGACGAGGACATGCTCGTCGTCGGCGGCGGCGACGCCGCGATGGAGGAGGCGAACTTCCTGACGAAGTTCGCCGACACCGTCTACGTCGCGCACCGCCGCGAGGAGTTCCG
>NZ_JAXRUU010000271.1:0-1145 GCF_034497445.1 Halorubrum sp. AD140 | reverse complement strand
ACATCGGCGATGGGCGCGAGGTCGGCGAATTCGAACTGGAGAACGGTACCGTCGTCAACCATCTTCAGATCAACCAGCTTGGCTCTGACTCTATCATCTTCAACGCTAACAGGGTTTCCCTCGCAGTCCGGCGAGCAATAGCGCTGATATTGAATCTTGATGACATCGCAGAGAACCTGTACGCGAATCAGGAACCTGCATACCATTACGTACCGCCGGAGATGTTCCCCAACTTGGACGGCAAGTACGACTCGCCAGCGGACGCCTATGAGGCCCACCTGAACGGCGAGGATATACAACTCTCGTCGGAGGCGTCCGAACTCGTTCAAGACGGGTATCCGTGGGGAATGGGTGAAGAGCGTATAGATGAGGCGCAGCAACTCATCGAAGACGAGGACCTCGTCGGTGAGTCGTACACCATGACGCTGTCCGAAGAGGAAGACTGGGAACGGGTCGGCGAGCGAGTTCAGTCAAAAGCGGAAGCCATCGGGTTGGAAATTGAGTTAGAGACTGCGGACTATGGCACGCTCATAAGCAGGGGAGTCGAAGAGCAGTCCCTCGACTTCTACTCACTCGGCGACACGGCCGAGGTGCCGGCGCCCGACAATCTACTCCGTTTCTATCCGCCGCAGACCGCCAACAACCAAGCGAGCCAATGGGGCGAACGTATCGATGACGGCGACGACCCCACGAACCCCGATTCGTGGGAGACCCGAGTCCAACAGGAGACGGCGGAAGCTTGGGAAGAAGATTACATTCAGGCACAGGCCTCCGGTGACGAGTTCGAACAGCAACGCAACAGAGCCTATCTCACCGTAGAAGAGGCGATCTGGCACTCGGTTCAGATCATCCCGACTGCCCACCGCATCACCCGGGAGTTCTGGACTGACGACGTCGATTACACGCCGCCCGGCGTGATGGAAGGGAAAACGTACAACACGGTTAGTATTGACCGCGAAGATTGACGACTGAAAGGCCGATTCACTCTCGTCGGTCCGTCGGCCTTGAGCCGTGGTCTGACCGTGTCACTCGGACTTTCGGACCGATCGTCGAGTTCGCGAATCTAAACGCTTCAGGACACACTGAACCAGATAAACACACAAACGCAAACGAATGAAACGGCTAAAATATCGCGGCAAGCGACT
>NZ_JAXRUU010000270.1:0-1147 GCF_034497445.1 Halorubrum sp. AD140 | reverse complement strand
ATGAACTACTTCGAACTCGCGCCCGGCGACGCGTTCTCGGGCGGCCTCCACACCCACGGCGACCAGGAGGAGATATTCTACGTGCGCTCCGGCACCGCCACGTTCGAGGTCGGGCGCGACCGCGAGCGCGTTGACGTCGGTCCCGACGAGGCGATCCGATTCGCGCCCGACGAGTTCCAGTCCGGGTTCGTGCCCGAGGACGCCGACGAGGAAGTCGTCGCGTGGGCGATCGGCGCGCCGGGCGCGCAACACGACTGGGACCAGATCCGGTCGCTGATCGAGTGTCGCGACTGCGGCGGCGAGCGCGTCCACGACACCGAACTCACCGACGGGGGCCGGTTCCGGTTCACCTGTACCGAATGCGGCGCGTCGTTTTCGCCGTGAAGACGGTCCCCGGCGCCCGGTGACGGCCTCCCCGCGCGGCCTCACCCCAGCAGCGACCGGAGGCTCCGCCGGCCCGTCCCGCACTCGCCCGCGTAGTCGCAGGCGTCACAGCGGCCGTCGTCGCCCCGCGGCGGCGGGCCGTCGATCGACCGCGCCGCGCGGAGCGCCTCGCGGTACGCCGCCTTCTTCCGGAGCGTCAGTCGGACCTCGCGCACGACGCCGACCGCGGGGTACTCGACCAGCGCGCGCTCGATCTCCCGCTCGCGCTCCCACGCCAGCGCCTTCGCGATCCCGACCGCGCGGACCGCCTGCGGCTCCCACACGCCGTTCTCCGGCGGCTCGCCCGAGGACACGAGCGTCGGAACCGGCGGCGGGGTGGGCGCCGCGTCGTCCGAGTCCCCCGTCTCCGGGCCCGGCTCCAGCACCTTGTGAACGGTGCCGTGGCAGTCCTTCCCCGAGAGGAACCCGCGCTCGCTCGCGGGGTCGACCAGCGCGTCGTACTCCTCGCGCTCGCGCAGTCGGGCCAGGTTCCGCCGGTACGCGGCCGGCGACCGGTGAAGGGGTAGCCGTCGCAACGCTCGGTCCGGCGCGTCGACCAACTCGTCGTACCGGAACGCCAGATCGATGCGCTCGCGCGCCGTCGCCGGGACGCTCCGCTCGTCGTCCCGCCGGACGTAGTACAGCTGTCGGGGACAGTACGCCGCGCGGGCCAGGTCGCTGAAGGGAATCAGCGTCACGCGACCGGGTGGCCGCGGCTTTGCTT
>NZ_JAXRUU010000269.1:0-1148 GCF_034497445.1 Halorubrum sp. AD140 | reverse complement strand
ATTGATCTTCATTGGCGGAGAGCAGAGTTTTCACCGGTAGTTCGTATCCGGTGTTTAGCTTCCAGAGTTGAGGCGACGGGTGTGCGTCTAACCCGATAACACAACGAGTTTCAGATAAGTCTGGGCAGTCGTGTATCGTCCGAATCTTGTTGTTCCGGGTAAATACAATTTTTAGAGAACCGTCGTGGCCGCAGTATCTACCATTACCAACCCGAATTGCGGCACAGATCGCACGTCCAATCGCCGGTGTAAGCTCATGAATTGAAGAAGTTGAGCGGAATCTCTCCGCAGTCGTCAGGCCTGATTCAAATAGCTCTGAGTACTCTGTGATCCGTTTGTTCCAACCTTCGAGTTCCTCTGGTTTCTCTGGCCTGCCTCTCGCAAGCTCGATAAGCGATTCCCACGTGTACGTCCCGGTCTCCGCATCGGATCGAAGGTTCAGCAGGCTCGTGATACTGTTCAGAATACGTTCCCGAAATTGGGGCCTGTTGACTTCAAGTCCGTACGACGGCCGCTCGTCAATGATCACGTTGCTGTTGTGAGTGATATTTCCTAATCGAGCAAATGCGGCGCTTGCGTGGACTACGTCGTAAGTCGGTTTCTCGTTTTCCCCGCCGCGGGGAACTCCTTTGTATTGTGCGAATGCCGGACACAATCCATTGTTTGAACACGGAAGCGTTCCATGGATTTTGAGTAGTTCCTTGTGGGCGTCGCTGAACGAGGTTCCCTCTCGATCGCACTTTTGATCGAACCATTTGGAGGGGGTCATTCGGTCGGTAGTCTGAAGCTCATTGTCATGGTCCCCTCGCGCGACAGGGCAAAGCTCTGTTCGCGCCCGTAGGACATGGTATTCTATGCCAGCGTTCTCGCTCGCTTCAGCCGCCTGATCGCGGGCTTCTGTGGTCTGCGAGATGTGGATCACCGGCTGGTCGCCTGTAATCTCCGGGAAGTCGCGCCACGGAGTTGTCGCCACGAGATGGGTCTTCCCGAGGCTGGTTGGTGCCACGATGAGCGCGTTCTCCCCGGACCGAAGCGTCTCCCTGAGCGAGTTTGTCAACCGATCCTGTGCTTCACCAGTCGTAACGGGCGTCCCTCGGGTGGCCTGTCCGAGGATATTCAGTTCCTCATCAATGATTTTAGTCGTAGGA
>NZ_JAXRUU010000268.1:0-1148 GCF_034497445.1 Halorubrum sp. AD140 | reverse complement strand
CGACGAGCAGCTCGACGCCGTCGACGAGTCGCTCTCCGTGATCGAGTCGGTCGCGGCCGACGTCGAGGGGTCCGCCGAGGGCGAGGCCGTTGGGGGCGAGACCGATGACGCCGACGACCGCGACGCCGGCGACTCGTAGCTGTCGCTCGGGGAAGCGAAAACGCGGCTTTCGCCGCGCCGTGTGCCAAAAGGGTCGGTCGGAGTTCTGTGCCGTCCGGACCGCGCGGGCGTCGCCCTACTCGAGCAGCGCCCGGACCTCGTCCGCGCGCTCCTCGTCGGTGACGAACCGCTCGAGGACCCACTCGATCTGGCCGAGGACGACGTCGTGGCCCTCGTCGGTGAGCTCGTACTGGTTCGTCCGCTTGTCGAGCTCGCTCTTCTCGACGAGCCCGTGGTCGACGAGGTCGTCGAGGTTCGGGTAGAGCCGCCCGTGATTCACCTCGGAGCCGTAGTACGCCTCCAGCTCCCGCTTGATCGCGAGGCCGTACATCGGCTCCTCGGCCAGGATCGTGAGGATGTTCTGCTGGAACGCCGTGAGGTCGCTTGCCGCGGTCGATTTGTCAGTAACTGCTTGTGCCTCTGACATGCGTAACAGGAAGAGACCCGCACTTATAATCCTTCTCAACATTCACGACTGTTGTGATGCGTAACCTCAAACGTTTGTCCGGATCTCCCGGTATCGGCGGTCTCTCGGCGAACAACCGTGTGATCCGGCGGCGAAGCGCGTTCGACTGATCGATTCCGGTTTGGGCGGATAGGCCGACGGATCGTCGCTCGCCCCCGACGTACGGCTCGCGATCGAAACCCGGAGATCGGCGTCTGACGCCCTCGAACCGGCGTCGCGGTTCCGCGCGGCCGTTCCGTCGCCTGCGCACGGCCGTTCCGTCGCCTGCGCACCGGCTCGGGCGATCCCGAAAGGACTTTGCCCGACTTCGACGCATCAACGGGCACATGGTCAACCTCTGGGAGGATCTCGAGACGGGACCGAACGCGCCGGACGAGATCTACGCCGTCGTCGAGTGTCTCAAAGGCGAGCGGAACAAGTACGAGTACGACAAGGACATCCCCGGCGTCGTCCTCGACCGCGTGCTCCACTCGAACGTCCACTACCCGTACGACTACGGGTTCATCCCGCAGTCGTACTACGA
>NZ_JAXRUU010000267.1:0-1156 GCF_034497445.1 Halorubrum sp. AD140 | reverse complement strand
AGAACGAGGTGTGTTCCGACTGTCTTTCCAACGCCGGTCGGGCCGTATACAAAAACGTTGCGAGGCCGCTTATTTCGCACAACCTCGGAGAACATCTGGAGATAGCGATTCAGAACCTCATCACGCTCCAGAATCCGACTCGGGTCGTAATCGTCACGAAGGACATCTTCGTCGAGAAAGATTCCGTCCTCGGGCGTAAGATGGCCGAGTTCGTCCATATCGGTTTATCTAACGGAATATATATAAAACCGTGGCTTCAACTGTTTCGGGTGTCCTACACAGACACTCCACTGTTTCGAGTGTTCCGGCTGGAACAAAGACGGGTGTTTTGTCGACTGGAACGAGAAGACCCTATATAGTAGAAACATTTATCACATGTGCTTGTGTACCATACCCGCATACCATTCTATAGTCTATTGTAGTAGTGGTAGTATTAGTGTAAGTAGATGATATCTTGTATATTAACTTCTATTTCCCGCTTGAACACTCGAAGCAGTGGTGTGTGAGTGGATGCTATTGACATCCTCCTCCGCGTGAACGCGGAGGAATCCTGAGCGTTGGAGATTTCAGGTTTGCAGTTTCACCAAGCATCCAGTCGGTGAGAATCCGTCGGGATGCTCGCGGTCTGAGGTGGGTGGGACTGCTGGGAATGCCAAGCCCCCGGTACTCCTATCCTCGGTCATATGTGGACTCCCGGTGTTGTTTTTGCCACGGGGAGTCCGGCAGACTTCGACGGACTCGGAGTTACTTTTCTGGTGCTTCCACGCAGTCGGGCACTGCATCGGTTCATTATAGGAACCGACCGTTCACCCGACTGGTTCCGATTACTGTCTGATTGCTTGGGGCGGGCAGGCCGCCATCGTAGGACTGGCGGGAATCGCTCTATTCCCGGCCTGATTCCTACTGCATCGGATGGTTGCCTGCCACTTCAACGTGTGGACTGAAATCTCTGGCTGGCAATCGAACGGTGGATTGTGAAAACGGATGTCGGATTCATCCTGCGCCTGAATGCGCAGGTATTCTCCTTGATTCTCTATAATTATTTCCGTGCTACCATTCCGGTTTTGAACAGACTAACGCGACCGTGTAGTCAGTGTAGTCAGTGTAGCTCTCAATTCTGCGCTAGATTGACCACTCGAAAGGGTGGAGGGTAGAA
>NZ_JAXRUU010000266.1:0-1158 GCF_034497445.1 Halorubrum sp. AD140 | reverse complement strand
TCGCCGCCGCACTCCGGGCAGTCGCGGTCGGCGTCCGCGATCGACTCGGCCTCCAGTACCGGCTCCCCTTCGACTAACTCTGCGAGCTTCTCGGGCGTCACCATCCGCCCCTGAACGACGCGGTTCGACATACCTGCCGTTCGGCGCCGAGTACCTAAACCCCGGCGACACGCGCGGGCGCGGAGCGACGAACTACACGGGTCGGAGCGGCGGAGCGCGTATCCCCGGGTCACAGCCACGGCGCCCGGGAGTCGTCGTCCGTGAACGGGTCCGGGTCGTCGTCGCCTTCTCGCCCCTCGCCGCCGTTCGCGAGGACCGCGACGTCGTCGTCGACGACGGGGGAGGGGCCCTCGGGCGGCGCGTCGAGCGGCGGGTCGCTCGGCGGCTCCGCGGGCTCCTCGCCGGCGTCGGTCGCGTCCCGATACTCCTCGTCGGCGGATTCGGCGGGAGCGTCGTCGGACGTGTCGTCGTCGCCGGCGGGGCTCTGTCCCCCGTCCGAGTTCGGGTCGTACGCGAACAGGGTCGTCACGGCGAGCACCGCGAGCGCGACCGGCGCGTCCGTCTGCATGAGGTCGAACGGGCCGAGCAGGATCGGCAGCGCGAGCACGCCCAGCGCGACCGCGGAGCCGAACCGGAACCGGTCGATGTCGACGCGGCCGCGGAGGTGCGGCGACAGCAGCGCGATCGACAGCGCGAACCCGACGCCCACGGCGGCGGCCGCGGTGCCGTTGACCACGTACTCGGTCGAGGTCCGCAGGGCGACCCCCGACGGGTCGAAGCTCGCGACGAGGCCGAGCCCGATGATCACGCCGGGGCTCGGCAGGTACTCGCCGACCTCCGAGCTGGCGGTCTTTGCGGCGACGGTCAGGATGACGAGCCCGGCGAACCGCTCGAAGACGGGCAGGTTGAGGAGCCCTTGGAGCGTCGGCGCGAGGGCGGCCTCGACGGCGGCGACCGGGATGATCACCGCGCCGATCAGCAGGACCGAGGTCGCCATCTCCCGCCGGGAGCCGTCCATCTCCGCGAGGATCACCGCGGCGGTCGCGGAGCCGCCGAAGATGAGGATGCCGGTCTCGACGACGCCCGTGGCCGAGCCGAGGACGCCGGCGACGACGAGGGCGGGGAAGATGCCGTCGATTAGCGGCAGGGCCATGACGG
>NZ_JAXRUU010000265.1:0-1162 GCF_034497445.1 Halorubrum sp. AD140 | reverse complement strand
ACGCGACCCGTCCGATTCAGACGTTTTGTTCGGTCCGTCCGTACTATCGACAGCTAACGTAGAATCATCCCCCGCACCTCGATTCAGATGCGTGACGCCCGCCGGACGGTCGGGGCGCCCTCTCCGCCCTCCGCTCCGCCTGTCCGCTATCGGCCGCCGGCTGCGGCCGGTCTATCCGGTCGCGGCCGACCGTCGCCGGTCCCCGCCGGCGACGATCCCGCTGACGCCGCCCCGCCCGCCCGGCGGATCGTCACGAAGGGACGGGACCGCCGTCGTTTTCCCCCTTCTCTGACGCCGATCCACAGCCTTAGCACGCCCCCGGCCAAGTACCGAGACGAGTCGATGAACCCCGTCGAAAAGCACCAGTCGGCGCTCGTCCTCGCCGCCGTCGTGCTCGGCCTCGCCGCCGGTCAGGTCGACGGCGTCCCCCCCGTCGCCGACCGGCTCATCGTCCCGTTCCTGATGGTGATGCTGTTTGCCGCGTTCGTCGGGATCCCGCTCTCGCGGCTGCGAGAGGCGTTCGGTAACCGCCGCGTCGTCGGGTCGAGCCTCCTGGTCAACTTCGTCTGGAGCCCGCTGCTCGCGGTGGGGCTCGGTGCGCTCTTCCTCCGCGACCAGCCCGCGCTCTGGGTCGGACTCATCATGCTGCTGGTGACGCCGTGTACCGACTGGTACCTCGTGTTCACCGACGTCGCCGACGGCGACGTGCCGCTTGCGACCTCGCTTCTGCCGTACAACCTCGTTCTCCAGCTGGTGTTGCTGCCGGTGTACCTCTACGCGTTCGCGGGGACGCTCGTCGATCTCCCGCTCGCGCTGCTGGCCGAGAGCGTCCTCCTCGTGTTGGTCGTCCCCCTCGTCCTCGGCGCCGTCGCCCGGTGGGCGCTCACCCGGAGGAAGGGCGAGGCGTGGTTCCGCGAGCGGTTCCTCCCTCGCCTGAGTCCGGTACAGATCGCCTTCCTCGCGCTCGCGATCGGGGCGATGTTCGCTTCGCAGGGAACCGTCGTCGTCGAGAATCCGCGCCTGCTGGCGCTGATGGCGATCCCGGTGGTGCTGTTCTACGCGATCAACCTCGCGGTCGGGTTCCTCGCCGGGCGCCTGCTCGACTTCTCGTACGGCGAACTGGTCTGTTTCAACAACACGATCCTCTCGCGCAACTCTCCGA
>NZ_JAXRUU010000264.1:0-1162 GCF_034497445.1 Halorubrum sp. AD140 | reverse complement strand
GCGGGCGCTACGGGCACTCGCCGCGGAGGGGATCACCGACCCGGACCCCGAGGAGTGGTACCCGCAGCAGACCTGGTTGAACGCCTTCGAGACCAGCGCCGAGGAGCTGCAGCCGCACGTCCTCGACCGGCTCGGCGAACAGCTGCCGGAAGTCGCCACGTGGCCGAACGACTTCGAGACCGTCGCCGCGGGGCTTCAGTCGATCGATGACGCCTATCAGCAGAACCACCGCGGCGGCGACATCGGGTACTACGAGTTCGAACGGACGGGAGACGGATCCGGAAAACTCACATGCCACAACCCTTACCCCTGTTCGTTCGATCGGGGCCTCGTCCGCGGCGTCGCCAGACAGTACGCCTCCGTGGACGCGTTCGTCTTCATCGAGGAGACCGGAGAGACGTGTCGGCGCGACGGCGACGACACCTGTGCGTACACGGTGTACTGGTAGCTACCGATCGTACGATTCGAGCGCGTCTCTGAGCTCCGCGGCGGTGAACTCCGACGCGAGCGTGACGATCTCTTGGAAGTCCTCGTAGGTCCGTCGAAGCTCCTCGATACGCGCCGCCTCGGGAGGGCCGTCGTCGGGGAGCTGTGCCTCCGCGCGTTGGATCGCACGCAGCGTCGTCTGTATCTCCCGTTGGACGTACTGCTGAAACACGTCTTGGAGACTGAACCAGAGTTCTCGCTCGGCCGCGTAGTGAACGCGACGTCCGCCACCCTCCGAGGACCTGCGGTGGACGAGTCCGATCCGCGTCAGCGTCCGTGTCACGTTGCTGATCGTCGATTTCGCGTAGCCCGTTTCCTCGACGAGTTCCGGTATCGAGCGGGGCTCTTCGGAGAAATACAAGACGCCGTAGATCCGCCCCGCGCTTCGACTGAGGCCGTACACCTCCGCCGACTGCTCCATCGACTCGATGACGCGCTCGCGGGCGACGGTACGGTCGTCTTCACTCATGCCTGTCTGTCGTCCGCGCGGCGTGCTGGAAACGCTGTTGGATCATGTCCCAAGTATGTATTCCGCAAGTATTAAATTGTTTGATTCGTTTGTTCGGACTAAGCCGAACAAACAGAACGAAAGACAGAGATTCACCGATCCCATGCCCAGCGCCTTTCCACACCAACCGCCGGTCACCCACGCCCCCCGTGAACAGACACACATCGC
>NZ_JAXRUU010000263.1:0-1163 GCF_034497445.1 Halorubrum sp. AD140 | reverse complement strand
GGGGGGCCGGCGCAGGCGGTCTTGCGGGGCGAGCGCGTCGCGGTGAACGTCACCGGTCACGCGTCGGGCGTCGCGACGAAAACCGCCGCCGCCGTGTCGGCCGCGCGCGAGGTCGACGGCGACGTGCGGATCGCGGCGACCCGGAAGACCACGCCCGGGCTGCGCGGGGTCGAGAAGCGCGCCGTCGCGGCCGGCGGCGGCGACACCCACCGGTTGGACCTCTCGCACATGGTCATGGTCAAGGACAACCACGTCGCCGAGATGGGGCTGGAGGGCGCGATCGAGCGGTTCCGGGAGCGGGCCTCCTTCGCGACGAAGGTCGAGGTAGAGGTCGAGGATCCGGAAGACGCCGCGCGCGCCGCCGGGGCCGGCGCCGACATCGTCCTGCTTGACAACATGACGCCCGCGGAGACGGCGACGGCGGCAGAGCTCGTGGCCGCCGCCGACGCGGACGCGCTGACGGAGGCGTCCGGCGGGATCACGGTCGAGACTATCCCCGACTACGCCGCGACGGGGGTCGACGTGATATCGATGGGCGGGCTCACCCACTCGGCGCCGACGCTCGACCTGTCGTTCCGGACCGGAGGAGAGGGGTAGCGCGGAGCGACACGGAGCGCCCGCGCCTCGACAAGGCCTGATTTTTATGAGCCCCACCGGTACATCCCACGTATGCAGACCCACATCGTCCCGGTCGGGTTCGACTACGACCGGATGATCGCTCCCCTCATCCGGGACCAGTTCGACGTCGACCGGGTGATCCTGTTGGAGGGGACGGTCGGCAGCGAGGCCAACGTCGAGTACTCGCGGAACATCGCTCGGAAGCTGGAACAGGACTTCACGAACCTGCTCGGCGCGGAGACGGTCCGCGAGCGGCTCGACGACGTGTACGACTACGACGCCGCGTTCGAGCGCGCCTTCGACCTCATCAACGCGGAGCTGGACCGGGACGGCGCCGCGGGCGGCGGCGACGATTCCGGGGAGGCCGACGACGCCGCCGAGGACCGCGAGGTGTGGGTGAACCTCTGTTCGATGCCGCGGCCCGTCTCGTTCGCGTTCGCGACCGCGGCCCACTCGATCATGGTCGAGCGGCAGACGGACCGCGACCGCATCCACACGTACTACACGGCCCCCGAGAAGTACGTAGAGACCGAACTCGCCGAGGA
>NZ_JAXRUU010000262.1:0-1165 GCF_034497445.1 Halorubrum sp. AD140 | reverse complement strand
TCTTCCGCGGCGACGGACTCCTCTCGGACGAGTCCGTCGACGAGTACGGCCACGACGTCGAGCGGATCGAGGTCTCGACGGGCCGTCGCAAGGCGAAGATCACCCTCGGGTACGGCCTCGACGGCGACGAGACGCTCTCGGTCCCGGCCAAGCGCGTCGACGACGTCCTCCACCCGCTCCTCGCCGGCGTCCTCTCGGCGAGCGGCGTCACCGGCCCCGGCGAGACGGTCGTGCGAACCTTCCGCTCCTCCGAGCTCACCCTCATCGTCACCAGCGAGCGGCTGGTCAAACACGTCGGCTCGGCCGTCTGGGACCCCGAGTTCGAGGAGTTCTACTACGAGGACCTCACCGGCCTCGACTTCGAGGAAGGGACCGTCGCCACGGCGGTCGTCCTCGTCCACGACGGCCGCTCGGAGCGGTTCAAGGCCCCCAACGAGTCCGCCCGCGCGGTCCGGGAGACGCTCGCCGACGCGGTGTGTTCGTTCCACGGCGTCGAGAGCTTAGCGGAGTTCCGCGTCGCCGCCGAGGCCGAGGAGTCGACACCGGACGCCGAACCCGGCGGCACGACCGACTTCGGCGAGGGTCCCGACCCGCTCTCGGCGTCCCCCGCCGCCGACGCGGAGGCCGACGCGGACGGGACCGCGACGGAGCCGGACGCCGCCGACTCTGCCACCGCGGCGTCGCAGTCGCCCGGGTCGACTGCCGAATCGTCGGAAGCCGCCGCAGACGACGATCTGCTGGGCGCGGATCCCCTCGCGGCGGACGCGGCGGTCGACGAGGCGGCCGTCGACCCGCTCGACGACGCGACCGCGACGGGGAGCGCGTCTCCCGCCGAAGGGATCGATCGGGCGGCCGAGGAGGAGCCGGGGTCGACGGTCGACGGCGAGGCGCTCGCGGCGGACGCGGCGGTCGGCGATTCGGAGGCGGGCGACTCCGAGGCCGTCGCGCCGGAAGCCGACGCCGACGCCCCCGTTCCCGGGACCGACGCGTTCGACGGGTCGCCGTTCGAGAGCGCCGGCGTCGAGGGCGACGACCTCGCGACCGAGGTTGCCGCGCTGCGACGAACCGTCGAGGCGCAGTCCGAGCGCCTCGACCGGCAGTCGGCGCTCATCAAACAGCTGATCGAAGAGCTTCGCCGGGGCCGGTGACGGACCGGCTCGCCCCC
>NZ_JAXRUU010000261.1:0-1165 GCF_034497445.1 Halorubrum sp. AD140 | reverse complement strand
CGACGAGCCCGCCGCGGTAGGTGGCCTCCCACGCGCTCAGGAACGCGTCCGCGATCTCGTCGCTCGGGTCGACCGCCGGACCGCCGGACTCCTCCGACGGCGAGACGTCGACCCCGAACGCGTCCGCCAGTGCGAGCCGGACCGCGAGGTACCCCTCCAGCGAGACCGGGTACGCGGACTGCCACGCCCCCCCGTCGTCGGCGCGGCGCTTGAGCAGGCCGGTCCACCCGGGGAGCGCGGCGAACTGCGCCTCGAAGATCGACCGCCACCGGTCGCGGGGGTACGGCTCCAGCGCCTTCTCGATCGCCTCCGTCGGCGACGCGGGCAGGTCGGCGACGACGCCCTCGTCGGGGATCGCGCCGTCGTACGCTGCCACCGACCGGAACGCGTCGTAGAACCCCGCCTCGCGGTTCGGCATCGGCCACTCTGCCTGTCCCTCGTCGAGGAAGACCGACAGCCACTTCGTCAGCACGCGGTCGACCCGCTCGGCGTCGTCGTCAGCCTCCTCCGTCTCGCCGGCACCGTCCGCCTCGTCCGCCTTCTCAGCGTTCTCCAACCGCTCCAGCAGGGTCCCGGGATCGGCCTCGTACCCCCGATCGGTCAGCCGCTCGGCGAGCAGGTCGGAGTCGATCCGCCCCTCGTCGAGTGCCCTCCGGAACGTCTCCGCGCGCGGGTAGCCGCGGCCGCCGAGGAGGTCGCTCGCCCGGCTCACGGCCTCGTCGAACGGCCGGTCCTCGAAGCCGGAGAGCGGGTTCGCCGTCACGAACGAGTGGGCCGGCCAGACCGAGCCGACGGCGGTCGCGGCCGCGCCGATTTCGTCTTCGGTGGCGCTCCAGTCGTCTTCGGTGACGTTCCGGTCGTCTTCGGTGGCGGATTCAGTGCTCATCGTACTCCTCCGTGGCGGTCAGGACGGTGTTTGGGGCGGGCTGTCCCGCGTTCAACAGCGCGACGTAGAGACGCTCGCTCCGCTCGTGAGCGCCGGTCTCGATCCCGGCGTACGCCGCGAGGAAGGCGACGGCGACGAGCGCGTGGAGCGCGGTCAGTTCCGTCGGGGCGGAGACGAGCGGCAGATCGGCGAGCAGCCCCGAGACGGCCCCGTACGCGAGCGCGTACACGGCGATGGCGGGGAGCGCGACGAGCGGGACCGCCGCGTAGCGGGCCGCCG
>NZ_JAXRUU010000260.1:0-1168 GCF_034497445.1 Halorubrum sp. AD140 | reverse complement strand
GATGACGATGTCCGACCGCCTCGCTGTGATGAACGACGGCCAGATCGAACAGATCGGGACGCCGAAAGAGATCTACCGCGAGCCGGCGACGGCGTTCGTCGCCGACTTCATCGGCGATACGAACCTCCTCGACGGCGTCGTCGAGAACACGACGCATCCGCCACGGCTTGAACTCGCCGCCGAGGCCGACGTGACCGTCGAACTCGGCGACGCCCCGACCAAGGGCGAGGTTATCGCGTCGATTCGGCCCGAAGAGGTTGAACTCGCGGACCCCGGGACCGGTGCCATCGACGGCACAGTTATCAATCAGTATTTCCACGGAGAACACACGAACCTGGTTATCGACCCCCACGACGAGTCGCTTCCGGAGCTTGATGTCGCCGTCCAGGGACGAACGGCCGTTCCCGCTTCCGGGGAGGTCGCAGTCGACCTCAACGCCGACGCGGTGAACGTGTATGCGAAGTAGCCGGCCGGTTCGGCCGTCGGAGTCGTTGCGTCGGCGACCGACGGGGTCTCGATCGCCGAACTGTCGCGGTCCGAACCGCCGAAAATGAACGGGTACACGGCTACGGATCCGAACGAGGATATCGAATTCGCATGAAGGGAAGCATCGACGCGGCCACCGACGTCGAGGGAAGGACGGTGTTGCTCCATCACAGCGTTTCCGCCGTCTTCGGCGGTGATTTCGTCGACGGACTGCGTTCGCAGCTCGACGCCGTACTCCCGTCGACGGATCGGATTGAGACCGCGACGACCGCCGAGGAGTCCGACGCGGCGATCGGGAGCGCGGACGTCGTTTTGACGATCCGGCCGGTGAGCGAGGAACTGCCCGAGGGGACGGCTCCCGACTGGATCCAGACCCTTAACTCCGGGGTCGACTCCTACGACCTCGAATCGCTCGGAGAGCGAGGGATCGCGGTGACGAACGCTGCCGGCGTCGCCGCCAATCCGATCGCTGAACAGGTTCTCGGTTACCTGCTCGTTTTCGAGCGGCGGATCCACAGGGGAATTCGACAACAGGAGCGTGACGGTATCTGGCGGCGATACTCTGCGGGAGAACTCAGCGGAAAGACGCTCGGAATCGTCGGAGTCGGCGCTATCGGGACGCGCGTTGCGGAGTTGGCATCAGGGTTTGATATGAGGGTACTCGGTACGAAACGCACGCCAG
>NZ_JAXRUU010000259.1:0-1174 GCF_034497445.1 Halorubrum sp. AD140 | reverse complement strand
TTCCCCGACGAACAGCTCTCGGTAGTTCGACACCGAGAACGACCACACCACGTCGTAGGATTGGTTGACCTCCGCGAAGCTCACCATCACGAGGAACGCCGTCGGAATCAGTATCAGCGTGAGCAGCCATCCGACTCCCGGCCCCACCATGAGCGCGAGTTTCGCCCGTTCGCCCCGCCGTCCGAACGCGTCTTCGAGCTTCTGGATGACACTCATCGTTCGCTCACGCGTTCTTGACCCGCTCGAACATCTCGATCCACTCATCGTCCCGCTCCGCGGGCTTGAACGGGATCATTCCCTCGAGGATACCCGGCTCGATCTGGAGCGCTTCTTTCTCGATGTTGTCCATCGCGTCTTGCGACGTGTTCATGATGTTCCGCTCCTCGGAGAGCGCTGCCCCGGTCTCGGGGTCGATGTACTCGTTTAACACGCGGAAGGCTGCCTCTTTGCTCGAGGATCCGTCGGTGACGATGGCGCCCTCGAACCAGGTGAGCTCCTCTTCGGCCGGCTCGGAGAACTCAACGCTGTCGACTTCGTTCATGATCCCCACGTGGGTGCTCCGGTTCGCGAACGACGCGACGATGTTCCCGTTCTGGTAGTCCTGCGTGAGCGTCTCCTCGTCGTGAATGAACCCGAGGAGGTTCGGCTTGAAGTCGGTTAGCGTCTCCTCGATCGTCGTGAGCTGCTCGTCGGTGAACGAGACGGTGTCGCCCTCGAACGCCTCGGTGTAGCCGAGCGCGAGCCCCGTCGCCATGATCGACTTGTAGTAGCCGTCGTACAACGTGATAGCGCCCGTGAGGTCGGTCCCCGCGTACTCCTCGCTGAAGAGGACTTCGTAGGATTGTTCGTGGTCCTCCGGGAGCACCGAGCTGTCGTATCCGTACGCGTACCACCCGAACTGTACGGGAAGGCCGTACGTTTCTCCGTCGCTGGCGAACTGGGTCTCGGCCGCGTCCTGGAACGTCGGATACAGCGCGTCGAAGTTGGTCAAGATGTCCATGTCCACCGGCGCGGCCAGATCCGCGTCGATGAACCGCGGCACGTACTCGTTGTTCGGGATGACGATATCGTACTCCTCACCGCCGCCCGCGTTCACCGTGGAAAACATGTTCGCGGAGCCGTCGGCTATCGATACCTCCAGTTCGACATCGTCGAGCGACTCCTCGACCTGATC
>NZ_JAXRUU010000258.1:0-1179 GCF_034497445.1 Halorubrum sp. AD140 | reverse complement strand
CCAAGCCGTTCCTCTCCGTCTACGTCCCGCGGTCCGGCACGTCAGAGCGCGGTTCGACCGCGAGGCGCTACGCGGCGCGGTCGACGATCCGACGGACGTCGCGTTCCTCGGGGTCGCGACTCATCACCGCCGGACCGACTACGCCTGGGACCGGATCCCGCCGTTCCTCGGGACCGACGTGTGGACCGGCACCGGCGATCGGTTCCGCCCGCCCGACGCCGCCAAGGCGATCTTCGAGGGTACCGGACTCGACGCGGTCGACGCGGTCGAGCGCGAGGTCCACGCCCGCGACTTCGACCCGGACGCGTACGAGATCCCAGAGTCCGCCTGGTACGACGGACCGGCGGCCGGTGTCGTCGTCCGGAACAAGCGCGGCGAGCGTGGGCGACTGGTCCGGATCGAGCTCGACGACGGGACCCCCGGCCCGCTCGGCGACGAAGCGCCCGACGTGGAGGCAATCGCCGCTGAGTACGCCACGAACGAGCGCCTCGAACGGTATCGGAAGACGATCGAACGACACGGCGAGCCGGCGACCGTCGACGCGATCGCGGACCGAGTCGTCGAGGCCGTGGCCCGCGAGGAACCGACGCGAATCCGGG
The DNA here is from genome assembly GCF_034497445.1 of Halorubrum sp. AD140. NCBI lineage: Archaea > Methanobacteriati > Methanobacteriota > Halobacteria > Halobacteriales > Haloferacaceae > Halorubrum > Halorubrum sp. AD140. The sequence goes on along the minus strand of NZ_JAXRUU010000258.1, from coordinate 580 downwards.
TGGAGGCGGGACACTCGTCCGGCGACGACGCCCCGACCAGATCGCGCCCGGTCGTCGACGCGAGCCGCCTCCGGGAGGTCGCCGTCGGGCGCGCTCAGACCTTCCTTGCCGAGCGGTCGGAATCGGGCTGAGAGGCGGTCATTCTCGGAGGAGACCGCGGACGTCCGACCGGACGTTACGCTACTCGGTCGGCCGCCTCTGCTCACGCCCGCGCGCGTGCGCCGGCTTTATAACCCGACGGCGACTAGCGACGGTAAGTTCCTATGTCAGAGCAGAGCGAATACGGAGCCGGCCAAATACAGGTCCTCGAAGGCCTACAGGCCGTCCGTAAACGACCGGCGATGTACATCGGGTCCACGGACGGTCGGGGGCTCCACCATCTCGTCTACGAGGTCGTCGACAACTCCATCGACGAGGCGCTCGCGGGCCACTGCGAGGAGATCGAGGTGCGGATCCACGACGACGGCTCCGTCTCCGTCACCGACGACGGGCGGGGAATTCCGGTCGACACCCACGAGGAGTACGACCGCCCCGCGCTGGAGGTCATCCTGACCGTCCTCCACGCCGGCGGGAAGTTCGA
>NZ_JAXRUU010000257.1:0-1181 GCF_034497445.1 Halorubrum sp. AD140 | reverse complement strand
AGAAACGGAAGCGACCTGCGGAGGAGTGAACCGCAGTCGCAGCTATCGCGCGTGCACGACCTCACTCTTCGCCCACCCTGACCGCGTACTCGTAGTCTTTCGACCGGCGCTCGCCGACCGTCTTCCCGACGCTGAACCCGTACGCGTACCTACCGGGTTCGGCGTCCTGCGCGGCTTCAACCCTCACGTGGAGCGTCGTGTCGGCGCAGTCGTCCCACAGATAGATCGGCGGACAGGAGTCGGCCTGCGCGTCTATCGGGTTTCTGAACTCGACGTCCCCGAACTGTACCGGTGCGTCACTCGGACCGCATTTGTACAGCCGCGAATCGAACGAGAACCTCGTGATACCGTCCACGCGAACGTACAACACCTCCGAGTCGCCGGGAGCGAGCTCCGGTTCCTCCACCTCGACGGTCGGCGGCCAGCTCCCCTCCCCCGTACACGACGGACAGTCGCCGAGACAGATGTCGTCGCCGAGACAGCCACCCAACCCTGCCACCGCCGTCCCGACGCTTCCGGCGAGGAACTGACGCCTCCGCATGGGTTCAGACTCGTCAGAACCGAAATAAAACTACCCCCAGCGTCGTCCGTTCTGGACGTCGCTCCGTCTCGATTGCGCCCGGCCCCGGTTTCCTCTACGTATCGAGGAACGGCGGGATCACGACCTCGGCGCGCTTCTCGTCGCCGCGCACGACGACGCTCACCTCGGTGCCGGCGTCGGCGTGCGACTCGTGGAGGTACCCCAACCCGATCGGCTCGTCGAGCGTCGGGCTCATCGTCCCCGAGGTCAGCTTCCCGACGCGGGTGAGGTCGCCGTCCGTGACGGCGTAGCCGCCGCGGGGCACGCCGCGCTCGCGGAGGCGGACGCCGACGAACTTTTCGTCGACGCCCTCCTCCCTCTGCGTCTCCAAGGCGTCGCGGCCGACGAACTCCGTGTCGAGCTTCACGACGAAGCCGATCCGCGCCTCGTACGGGGTTCTGGGTTCGTTCTCCGGATCGAAGTCCTGTCCGGACAGGAGAAAGCCCATCTCGGTGCGGAGCGTGTCGCGCGCGCCGAGTCCACAGGGTTGGGCCTCGCGCGGCGCGTCGACGAACGCGTTCCAGACGGGCTCGGCGGCGTCGGCGGGGCACATGACCTCGAAGCCGTCCTCGCCGGTGTACCCGGTGCGCGCGACCCAGCT
>NZ_JAXRUU010000256.1:0-1184 GCF_034497445.1 Halorubrum sp. AD140 | reverse complement strand
CTTGTGCTTCGCTATCATCGTCGCCAGGAGGGCACACTTCACCGACGGCTTCTCCATATCGCCGGAATGAATCCACTTGTATATAAATGCTGTTAATGGCTGTTAACAGTAGCGGAAACACTTATAGACTCCCAGATGATGTTTCTACGTATGAGCAGTATGGAGCACGCGGATGACCGCGGAGCGAAGAAGGAACTCCGGAAAGAACACCCGAGCGGGTGGCTCTATCTCACGCAACACGATGCGATCCCGATTCTCGTAGACGCGTTGCTCGATCTTCCGCCGAACCGCGAGTTCAACAAGACTGAACTCGCAGAGCACGCCGGCGTAACGCGTCAGACGGTCGGGAACTACACCGACCTCTTGTGTGAGGTTGAACTCATTGAGGAGGTTCCGGACACGTCACCGCGCCGGTACCGGGTCGCGGACAGCGATGTCGTCCGCGAGCTCTTCGAGCTGAACAGCGCGCTCAACAGTGTCGGCGAATAGCGACTTCTTGGGAGGAGCACGCCGAGTACTTCGAGAATCTGCTGATCCAACAAAGCGGCTTTTTTGAAATCCTCAGAAAGTGATATATCTGAACTGGGTTCTGGTCCATACAGAGTATTTACGAACCACTCAGTGTAGTTTATTCACACGTCAATGTCGAAACTGACTGCAACAGATGCGTCGCCAATTAACCCCCAGAAGACGAACCGATAGCGGCCGGAAACGAGATTAGGACAAACTTCGAGGGGCATTGAATCATTACTTGCGGAGATGATCCCATCTTCAGTCAATTCGATTTCCCACGTGTGGCCACCACTGACATCTTCATCGGTGTAGGTGATGTCACTCCCGTCTGTTGTCCCACGCACATCGCGCCACCCGTTCTCGGTGTATATCTCGAAGTTGAATGAGTCACTAGTACCTCGTTCGTTAGCAGGTAAGCTGATCTCAGTAGTTTCCCCATAGTTGAACGAGAGTCCGTTCACTCGAAGTGATTCGTCCTCAGTGTCACCCCATCTGAGGCGATCCAAATCATACGGCTTGACATGTCTATTGAATTCGCTGTTCTCACAGACGAACTCACTAGGAATTTCGGTAGGATCGCCTTCAGGTTGGATATCACCGGTTTGCGTTCCAAGACACCCAGACAATCCCACAACACCAGTAGCACCGAATAGGAATGGACGACGTTTCAT
>NZ_JAXRUU010000255.1:0-1189 GCF_034497445.1 Halorubrum sp. AD140 | reverse complement strand
GGCGACGGGGGTGTACCGCGGCGGCGAGGGGGACGGACGAGGCAGCTTCCGGTCCGCGGTCGCGGCACCGTCGTCGTCGAACGATACGCCTTTGCGCCGCGGCGACGACCGTTCGCCCGTGACCCGATCGCAGACGCGCGTCGACGCCCACGTCAAGGTGCTCGACGACGAGGTCGTCGCCCGCGCGAAGGCCCGCGGGATCGACGCGCTCGTGTACGCGCCGCACTTCACGCGCCTCCCGACGATCCGCGAGCGCGCGACGCGGCACACCGACGACGAGCTGACCGTCGTCCCCGCCCGCGAGGTGTTCACCGGCGACTGGGGGAACCGGCGGCACCTCCTCGTCTTGGGGCTCTCCGACCCGGTCCCCGACTACATCACCTTCGAGGGCGCGATGGCCGAGTTCGAGCGCCAGGACGCGGCCGTTCTCGTCCCCCACCCCGGCTTCGCCACCATCTCGCTCACGCGCCCCGAGGTCGACGCGCACGCCGCGCGGCTCGACGCGATCGAGACGTACAACACCAAACTCCTCCCCCACCAGAACGCCCGAGCCCGCCGGACCGCGGAGGAGACCGGCTGCGCCGGGTTCGGCTCGTCGTACGCCCACCTCACCGGCACGGTCGGCGAGGCGTGGACCGCCTTCGAGGGCCACCTCGACGACGCCGAGGCGGTCGTCGACGCGTTCCGCGAACGGCGTCCCCGGACGGTGATCCACCGCGGCGGCGCCGGCCACCAGCTCCGCGGGCTCGTGGAGTTCGCGCACCTCGGCTACGAGAACACGTGGGCGAAGCTCGACCGGATGTTCCTCTCCGGCAACGAGCCGACCCTCCCGTCGAACGTCGCCTACGAGGGCCGGTTCGACGACGTGAGCGTCTACGAGTAGCGAGCGGCAGTTCGCCCCGCGTTCGGCGGGTGACACGCGTGTCCCCGCCCACGTTATACGGGTCGAAGCCCACGTAACAGACATGAATCAGCTCGTGAACGGCGAGTGGCGCACGGACACCTACGAGGCGACGGACGAGGAGGGCGCGTTCCAGCGCGGCGAGACGACCTTCCGGAACTGGGTCGCGGGCAGCGAGGTGCCCGACCACGTCGACGCGGAGCCGGACGAGCGCTTCCAGCCGGAGGCCGGCCGGTACCACCTGTACGTCTCGTACGCTTGCCCGTGGGCGCACCCGACGCTGCCCGC
>NZ_JAXRUU010000254.1:0-1190 GCF_034497445.1 Halorubrum sp. AD140 | reverse complement strand
TCGCACAAGCTCGGGGAGGCGCTGTCGGCGGCCGACGAGATCACGGTCCTCCGCGACGGCGTCAACGTCGGCACGGTCGCGTCCGACGACGTGACCCGCGAGGACCTCGCGCAGATGATGGTCGGCCGCGAGGTGCTGATGGACCCGGCGACGACGCCGCAGGAGCCGGGCGACACGGTGCTCGAAGTGACCGACCTCCGCGTCGAGGACGACCGGGGCGTCGAGGCGGTGTCGGACCTCTCGTTCGCGCTCCGGGGCGGCGAGATACTCGGGATCGCGGGCGTCGACGGGAACGGTCAGTCCCAGCTCGTCGAAGCGGTCACGGGCCTGCGCGAGTCCGCGTCCGGAGCGGTACGGTACCGCGGCGAGTCGATGGTCGGGAAGACGCGCCGCGACCGGATCGACCGCGGGATGGCGTTCATCCCCGAGGACCGACAGGAGCGCGGCCTCGTGATGTCGTACGACCTCACCGAGAACGGCATCTTGGGGAGCCAACACGACCCGCCGTTCGCGAACGGCGGCCGGCTCGACTGGCGCGCCGCCCGCGACCACGCGGAGTCGGTCATCGAGCAGTACGACGTCCGGCCGCCGGACGCCGAGGCGGAGGCCGAGTCGCTGTCGGGCGGCAACCAGCAGAAGTTCATCGTCGGCCGCGAGTTCGAGCGCGACCCCGCGCTGGTCGTCGCGACCCACCCGACCCGCGGCGTCGACATCGGGTCGACGGAGTTCCTCCACGACCGGCTGCTCGAGCTGCGCGCCGAGGGGAAGGCCGTCCTCCTCGTCTCCTCGAAGCTCGACGAGGTACAGGGCCTCTCCGACCGCCTCGCGGTGATGCACGAGGGCGAGTTCACCGGCGTCGTCGACCCCGCGACCGTGACCGAAGAGGAGATCGGGCTGCTGATGGCCGGCGAGTCCCTCGACGACGACTCCGTCGAGGGGGCCGCGATCCACGACGACGCCGTCGGCGGGGCGGGCGACACGCCCGGTGACGGGATCGACGCCTCGACCGGCGACGACGGGATCGACGCCTCGACCGGCAGCGACGAGGGGGTGGACGCGTGAGCGACCCGGACCCCGACGGGGACGGGGGGCCCTCGGTTTTCGCCCGAGTGGTCGCGCCGTTCGTCGACCGGAGCGTCGCGGAGCGGCTCGTCATCAGCGTCGCCGCGATCCCCCCCCCGCTCGTCCTC
>NZ_JAXRUU010000253.1:0-1200 GCF_034497445.1 Halorubrum sp. AD140 | reverse complement strand
TCACTGGCTCGCATGAGAGACACCTTCGGTTACAGGAGCATGAAACTTCCCCCCGAACGGAGCGTCGGACCCGGCCTCGAACCGGCCGGGTCCGGCTCGCAACCGCCGCGTCCGGTCGTCAGGCGTTCACCGATTCGAGGTAGGCGCTCACGATCATCTGTCCCTTCCGGGTGAGCGCGGCCCCGCTCTCGCCGTCGGCGACGAGGTCGGCCTCCCGGAGCGTGTCGAGGATCATCGACGTCTGGGTGACGTCGCCGGTGACGACGTCGGCGATGTTCGCCTCGCCGCCCGCGGAGTAGATGGAGACGAGGATCTCCAGCTGCTCCTCGGTCGGGTCGAACGACTCTAACTCCTCCATGGCCTCGTCGTACTCGATCTTGATGTACCGGCCGAGGACGTTGAGCGCGCGCTCGTTCGGCACGGTCGCGATCGACGTGACCGTCCGGCCGTCGGCGACGTGGCGGAAGACGAGCGCGGGCCGCTTCTTCCCGCCGAGGGTGCGGTCGGTGCGCTCGTAGTCGATGACGGCCGAGAGGTCGACGGTGAACGGGTCGGGGCAGTTCTTGAACCGTATCTCGCCCGGCGACACCGACACCGAGGCGCGGTGATCGGTCGCGTCCGTGACGCGCCCGCCGACCTTCGCCGGGTGCCGCACGGTGACGGCGACGTTCCGCAACAGCGCCTTGAACAGCAGCCTGACGAACCTGTCCATGTCCTCGGGCTCGCCCTCCACGAGCGCCGAGCGCCGCGACCCGTCGCGCTCGTACGCGACGGTGACGCTGTCGCTGAAGAACGACCGCAGATCGCCCGGGACGCTCCCGACGACGACGTCGAACACCCGCGAGAGCGGGACCGTCTCCTTTCCGTCGTCCGTCGCGATGACTAACCGCCGCTGGCTCAGCAGGACGCGGCCCGTCACCGGCTCGTCGGTTCCGAAACTTGCCGCGTGGACGCGGCCGACGAAGTCGGCGACGACGGACTCCTCCATCGATGGTTACTGAGCGCCGTACGCTATTTATTGTTACTCACGCCGTATCAGTCGTGATAACTGCCTGTCACGCGAGCGGCCGCGGACCGGCGCGGCGAACGCTACTGTCGGGCGCTCCGACCCCCGCCATCGCCGCCGAAGCGAGTCGAACGTGTTCGGCTGACGGCGTCCGTTCTCGAAGCGATCGGATGGGGAACAGCAAAGCCTAATGA
>NZ_JAXRUU010000252.1:0-1204 GCF_034497445.1 Halorubrum sp. AD140 | reverse complement strand
AGAGCTGGTCCTCTACACGTTTCCGGATCAAGTCGTCTAAGGCCCCGCTCTCAACGATCTCACGGAGAATCTGTTCGAGAGGCTTGTACGTGTCTCCCAGGAATTTTTCGAGGAAGTCTATATCGTCGATCTCTGTCCTGCCGCTGCTCTGCTGTTCTTGGTCCTCTAACTGTTTTTCCAGGTGTTCGATCTCCTGCTTCAGTTTCTCGATCTTCTCTTCGCTTTCGTGGTGTGCGAGGAACCCTTGTTCTCTATAGGCCCGTGCCTCCTGAATCAGTTCGTAGAGGTAGGTGCTTCTGCTTCTGTAGCCCTGCTCCTCAACCTCTTCATCCCACTCTTTTCTATCATCTTCCGAACAGTACAGCGTGGCCTTCGTCATCGACTCTGGAAGATTTGTAGACTCTTTCCAGCCGCCTCCCGTCATTTTTCCACACCTCCCAACACATCTATCACGCTAGCCCAATTAACTATCAGTATTTTTATATCTAACGTCACTCCGCCTTTCGATGAGTGCCGAGGTCGACGTCTATAGGACCACTACCCGTCCTATAGCGTCCATACGGTGCGTTATTCACGTACTCCCGAGAGGACGATCGTCTGATCGTCGAAGCCGTCGGGTCCCACGTCGCCGAGTCCCGCACAGACCGATGCCGTCGCTCGGCGCCGCCGACCGCGACGGACCGACACCGGACACATCCGGTCGGGCCTTTATCCTCCCGTACGCCGGACGGATCCCCATGGAGCCAGACTTAGACCGATTCACGTCGCGCCGGTCGACCGTGTACGGTCAGCGCGGCGTGGTGGCGACCAGTCAGCCGCTCGCCAGCGAGGCGGGGATCGAAGTCCTCAGAGAGGGCGGTAACGCCTTCGACGCCGCGGTCGCGACCGCCGCCGCGCTCAACGTCGTCGAGCCCACCTCGACCGGGCTCGGGGGCGACGTGTTCGCGCTGTACCGGACCGCCGACGGCGACGTCGGCGCGATGCGCTCGTGCGGGGGGGCCCCCGCGGACGCGACGATCGAGAACGTCCGGGCGGCGCTCGCCGAGGACGACGACGCGGACTCGTACTACCCCGACGACGGCGGCTACGCGGTCGACGACGCGAGCGAGGCCGGGATGCCGTTCTACGGCCCGCACGCGGTCACGGTCCCCGGGACGGCGCGCGGCTGGGAGGCGACCGTCGAGGAGCTGGGCCGGCTCAGCCT
>NZ_JAXRUU010000251.1:0-1205 GCF_034497445.1 Halorubrum sp. AD140 | reverse complement strand
GTCTCGGTAGAGGATGTCGTAGAACGTCTCGTAGGTCGCTCCCGCGAACTGGTCTCGGCCCGTCTTGATCGTCGTCTCGCCGCTCTCGCCCCGCGTCACGTGCGTCACGATGAGCGTCGTCTCCGGGTCGAGGTGCGGCCGAACCGCCCGCGCCGTGGCCTCGGCGTCGTCCGGGCCCGCGATCGGTATCAGGATGCGCTCGAATAGCTCGTCGTTCACGAGCGTACTCTCTGCGGGCGCGAACAAAAGCGTGCGGGGCGTTCTCGGTCGTCGACCGTGCGGCTCGGAGCGCCGAGCGACGGGCGGTGTCGAACGCCGCAGGGGGTGACTCCTCCCGCTCCCCCCGTCGTCCGCAACGGAGTGACGCGAGTCAGGGTTCGCGGAGTCCGATCCGAAACCGTTCGTCGGACGGTCTCCGAAGGGCCCGTCCCCGAGATATCTTCACTCCTCGTCGTCGGCTCCGTCTGCGCCGGCGAGTTCGGCGAGCGCGGTCTCCGACTCCTCCGCGTCTCCGAGGAGCAGCCCGGTCCCGCCCGCAGCGATCATACCCACGCCGATCGCGCGCAGCTGCCGGACGTACGCCGGCTTCGCTTCGAGCTCGGAGGCGTTGTCGAAGTTCTTTCCGATCATTTTCTTGGTCAGGCGGACGCTCGCCTGTGGGAACAGCGCCGTCACGACTCCCTGTAAGAGTATCAGCGCGGACCCGAACAGACGGCCTTTCTTACAATCTTCCATACCGATCCGTACGTGTCCGTAGGGGATAAATATTGCTCGTGTTATTCAATACTGGTTTCACTACACCGCCTGCGTTCGCACCTTCGTTCCGTCTGGAATATTATATTGTAGTTTAAATACAATACCGGTCTGCCGGGACGGTATCCGTATACGGCTCGCGGGCCGAGGCGGCGAACCGACCCGGCGCCCGCTCAGTCGTCGGCGGGCGCCTCGGGCCGGTACGCCTCGCTTATCTTCTTCCACTTGCCGGAGCGGAACCGCAGGTAGTTGATCGCGGCGGGGATCGTCGTCTCGGCCACGAACGCGAGGTACAGTCCCCACAGCCCGATCGCAGGGAGCGCCACCTCGGGGACCGTGAACCCGACGAGCGGGAGCTCTATCGCCCGAACCGTCACTCCGACGAGCGGGACCTCTACCGCGGGGATCGCGAGGACCTCGGGAACCGTTATCGCCGGCGTCGCGTCGTGGGC
>NZ_JAXRUU010000250.1:0-1215 GCF_034497445.1 Halorubrum sp. AD140 | reverse complement strand
ACAATCTTAGCTACATCCTAAGAGATAATATTCAGCTCTTCATCAAGTTCCGGTATCAACGCTGGAGACCCAATTAATCCGCCTTCCTGGGTCAAGTCGGTGATAGCTACTACAAGATCCCCTTCATCGATTTTATATCTATCTTTCATTTGATCTTCTGTGTAATACTTGTATTCGTCTGTTCTGAAGCCACCTCCTTCTTTTACATTCTTCAGATTTATCATCGGATAACTATCCTCAATCTCATCATCCCTGTCAAGATATTCACTCGTGTAGGAATACCCTCGGCCAGACCAGACTAAGTCATCTATTTCAGCTATTTCAAATTCGGCAGGAACCTCCCCAATCTCGGACTCAACTAATTCCTCGTAAGGTCCAAAATGTTCAAACCGATAGTCAAACATCGTCTGAGCTAAATCTTCTATTAGTTTGCTAATTCGGTTATTGACGGCAATCTTCCGATCAATATTACTCAATATTTTGGATATTTTCTTCTGTTCCTCAATTGGGGGCAATACGATTGTTTCTTCGTAGAAGTCATTTCGGTTAAGACCAGGAACAGCAGAACCACTTTTGAGACGATCAAGATCAAAGTCCAACAAGTTATAATAAAGAAATCTCAAATCGACATCTGAAACTTCCAGAGAGTTGTAATTAACAAAGTAGGCAGTATCAATTACATTAAAATCGTCATCACTCCACTCAATGCCCAAGTTGACGCCCTTCCTCCCTACAATAATTCCTGGCGCCTCTATATGGAAATCGGAGTGCCAAACGGAACGGCCATTTGAACCAAATACCGGATAAGGGCCTTTCTCACGGTCATCCTCTGGAAGTGACTTGCCATATTCCAATTCAAGCAGATCACCTAACCGGTATATTCTCCAATTTTCTGGTTTGCTAACGTCTTGTCTTCTTAATATGTATGGCTTCCTGTGCTCTCCGGAATCCTCCTCTAAGTCCGAGAGAGTACGCTGCTCTGACGTCAAAATCCCACCTCCTGTATAGTCTCTTCTATCTTTCCCTGTAACTCGTCTGACTTTTGGAATTCTTCACGGATTTCTGCGGATAATCTCTCCATCTGTTTTTCAAAAGGTTCTCCATTGTTGTTCTTAGCTTTTACACCGACATATCGTCCTGGCGTGACAATATACCGATTATCTGCTATTTTTTCCTTGTTAGCAACCTTACAAAATCCTAATTCGTCTTCGTATT
>NZ_JAXRUU010000249.1:0-1218 GCF_034497445.1 Halorubrum sp. AD140 | reverse complement strand
GACGATGTCGTCGTGGATGGTGCCGACGTCTTCAAGGACGGGTACCACAACGAGTCGACCATTCGATCTGGCGTCGGTGCTGCATCCGTGTAGATTTTGTCATCGTCGGCTGAACGATGTCAGAAATCACCGTTTCAATGACGCCGAATTCGGTCGCCTCACGCCTCAAAGGTCGAGTCTTTCGACAGTCGAAGTAGCGCCCGTCGCGCCCTCGCCCTCGTCGTCGATCTCGTTGTTTCCGGTGACTGTCGGGCATAGATGGATTTCTCCCGGAAACGACTGGACCGAACATCGGACCGACGCGTCATCGGTGGTGATCCGGAGCGGCTCAAAGAGGCGGTGACACGCTACCGCGATGAGTCGGGGCCGAAAATCCGACCGGCACGGAGCGCGTGGGGGAAGGGGCAGACGCTCCGGTAGCGCGGCCCCTCGTGGGTGGCAACACAACCTCGACCCGCTTTTTGTGGCCGTTTGCGACGCGATCGCCCCGCCTGACCGATGGGATCGGGACGTTCTCGACCGCAACACAAGCAGAGATCTCGACCCCACGAGCTCCTCGTCGACGCCGAACCGACGCCGGAGGGTCGGTTCGCGGTTAGAGGTGTGGCTAAGGCCACAGATTCTGAGGTACCCCACTGCTTCCGCGGTTGAGCTAATATCATGTAGATTCAGATTTCGCAAGCAGGTACTTACACAACAACGCGATATAATGGATTAGTATGGAAATAGATCCTAGCAACGTAACATATGGACTCCATTCGATGATGCACAAGGCAGTTATCCAGATGGATCCCACTAAGTTGGAATTACTTGATGGATACGAACGGGGAGAAGCTGGTCACATCTACACGCCAAGTGAAACAAGCAATGTTCGTGTCATCATTACTGGTCGGAATTGGGATAAAAAACGGTCCCTCATTTACGGTAGTACATCAACTGAGGAAGCCGAAGGATACGTCCGACAAATAGTCGAAGATTTAGACGAAATTGGTCACGAAGCGACCATTATTCAGAAGCCCAAAATAACCAATCTTGCTGTGAGTGGTGATTTTGATGTTCCACTCCAACTAGAGTTGATAGCGGACACGTTTAGTCAACAGGAGATGGATGTGGAATACGAACCTGAGCAATTTTCCGCCGTAATAGCCAAGTTGGAACAGCCTGAATCAACATTTATGCTCTATTCGACTGGTAAATTTGTGATACAGGGACTAACTC
>NZ_JAXRUU010000248.1:0-1228 GCF_034497445.1 Halorubrum sp. AD140 | reverse complement strand
GATGCCGATCGTCGCGACGATGGTCGTCGTGATGAAGGCGATCTGCATGCTGATCGTCATCCCGTAGACGATCATCGTGAACACGTCCTTGCCGGCGTTCGTCGTCCCGAGCGGGTGTTCCCACGTCCCGTGGCACCGTCCGTTCATCACCTCGCCGACGCAGCTCGCCGGCGTCGTGTCCACGACGGAGGTGAACACCGGCGGCTGGTACGCGACGAGCAGCTCCTGTTGGGGCGGGTCCATCACGATCGGTCCGACGAGGCCGCCCACGAACACGATGCCGAGCCAGACGAGGCTCACGACCGCCGGGCGGTTTCGCCTGAACTCCTTCCAGTAGTACCGCGTCATCCGCGGATTCTGGTACAGCGGCAAGACGAGGTACCAGAACGCCAACAAGAGCGTGAAGATGAAGATGAAGTCCACCGACTCAAGCCCCCGGTCGACCCCGATGAACTCGAACGTCGGGGTCCGCTCGCCGAGGAACCGCCAGTCGTACACGCCCAGCAGCGCGAGCGGGAGCGTCGTCACCAGCATCCCGATCGAGTTGATCGACAGGTCGAACCGCCCCGACCGCGAGATCTCGTTCCAGTCGACTTGATCGAACTCTTCGGATTTCTTAGTTGCCATCGTTGTTCGGTGAGTTATCTGTCATCGTAGCTGATGCGCGGGTCGAGCACGGTGAACACGATGTCTTCGAGGAGGTTCCCGACGACCGCGACGAACGTGAAGAACAGCGTCGTGCCCAACACCAGGTTCGTGTCCTGTGCGACCAGCGCCTCGTACGTCAGTCGACCGAGTCCAGGGATCGCGAAGACGACCTCCACGAGCAGCGACGACCCGAGGAACAGCGCGAGCAGCTGACCGACCAGCGTCGTCGAAAGCGGAACGAGCGTCGGTCGCATGACGTGATACGCGTACGCACGCAGCGGCGAGACGCCCTTCGCCTTCGCCGTCTTCATGAAGTCCGCGTTCTGGAACTCCGCCGACTCGTTCCGGGAGACCCGCATGACTGCCCCGACCGAGCCAGTGACGAGCACGAACACCGGTATCGTGAGCTGTACGGCGTTTTCGACGCTGAACACCGCAACGTCCGTGTTGTACGTGACGGGGATGACTTCGAGCCAGACGCCGAAGATCAGAAGCAGGACGATCCCGAAGAAGAAGTTCGGGATGGCGTATCCGAAGAAGGCAAACCCGGTCGCGGCGTGGTCCTTCCAGCTGTACATGT
>NZ_JAXRUU010000247.1:0-1229 GCF_034497445.1 Halorubrum sp. AD140 | reverse complement strand
GAGGCTGGGTAGGCGTGAGGTGCGGTTGCGGTGCTGTGCGGGGTGGGACTCGAAGGGGCGGCCGGGAGGACGAAGACGCGCGACGCAAGCAGCGTGGCGCTACGCGCCACGGATAGCCGGCGGCGAAGCCGCCGGCGACACCGCAGGAGCGAACGCAGTGAGCGACGAGGAGCGCAGCGAGCGCATCGAGTCCTCCCGGCCGGGGCTTCGCGAGTCTCGGTGGAAGCGTCTCTCACGCGAGCGAAATAACGTCCGTTTGACCAGAATAGCTGACCTTTTCAGGTATGGCACGGTAGCACGGACGTGAGCAACCAAGGGTTACGCCTCGACCGCACGAGTGTGGGGGTCACCGTCGTGGCACTCCTCGGAGCGATTTTCGTTTACACCTCCTTTCAGCGCGGCGCCCCCCTGAGCGGTCTCTTGTCGTTGGTCACCGTCGCCGGTGTGTGCTTGATCGCCCGGAGACTACGAGCGTACTCGCTCGTCATGCTACTCGTCGGAGTCCTCGCGCTCGCGTTCGCCGTCCTCGGCGCTCTGGACCGGGGGCTGACAGATCTCGTCGTCCCTTACCTGTTCTTCGGGTTCTTGGGCCTCGTTCGCGGCGGACAGGCGTATCGAGCGACGAACTGACTGCCGCGAAGCTCGATGCCTACTCATCTCCGTGCGTGTAGCCGCGGTCGGGTAACGCCTCGCCGTCGGCCGTGACGCGCGCCTCAGTCTCCGTCTCGCTTCGCTCGACCACCGTCCCGATCCGCGTGAGCCCAGCCGGACACGCCTCGCTGAGCCCCGAAACTTCCTCCTCCGGCACCGTACACAGCAGCTCGAAGTCCTCGCCGAAGTGCGCCGCCAGCTCGAACCGCTCCGCCGAGCCCTCGGCCACCTCCTCGACCGCGGGATGGACCGGAACTGCCCCGCGCTCGATTTCGATCCCGACCCCGCTCGCCTCGGCGAGCTGGTGGCACGACCGCGCCAAGCCGTCCGAGGAGTCCATCATCGCGGTCGCCGTCCCCGCCAGCGCGAGCCCGTCGGCCACGCGCGGCGTGAACCGGAACAGCTCGTTGGCGTGCTCGATCGCCTCGTCGGATTCCTTTTTAAATAGTCGCAGCGCGGCCGCGGACCGGCCCCACTCGCCGGTGACGCAGAGCGCGTCGCCCGGCTCAGCACCGTCACGGGTGACCGCGCCCGCGTCGGTCACGTCGCCGATCGCGGTGGTGGCAGTCGTGAACTCC
>NZ_JAXRUU010000246.1:0-1229 GCF_034497445.1 Halorubrum sp. AD140 | reverse complement strand
AACGCGAGCGGTCACGTTTGAGACGGCCAATCATGAGTGAAAGCGAGAACACAAACACGAACGCGAGTACAGCCTCGGACGCAGAGACGGACATCTTCTCCGAGCGAACGCAGCTGAAGCCCTACGAGTACGGCGAGTTTCTCGACTACGTTGAGGCGATCCGGAACAGCTACTGGGTGCACACGGAGTTCAACTTCGACGGAGACGTTCAGGACTTCAAAGTCAACACGACGCCCGCGGAGCAGACCGTTATCAAGCGGACGATGTTGGCTATCGCGCAGATCGAGGTACAGGTGAAGACGTTCTGGTCGGACATCTACGAGGAGATGCCCAAAGCCGAGGTCGGGAACGTGGGGATGACCTTCGCGGAAAGCGAGGTCCGCCACATGGACGCCTACAGTCACCTCCTCGACGTCTTGGGAATCACGGACGACTTCGAACAGGTGACCGAGGAGCCGGCGATCGAAGGGCGGATCGAGTACCTCGACGAGTACTTAGCGAAGAGCGAGAGCGACGACGAACGGGAGTACGTGATGAGCATCCTGCTGTTCAGCACGTTCGTCGAACACGTGTCGCTGTTCAGCCAGTTCCTCATCATGACGAGCTTCGACAAGCACGAAAAGAAGTTCAAAGGGATCGCGAACGCCGTCGAAGCGACCAGCAAAGAGGAGCAGATTCACGGGCTGTTCGGGGTCGAGTTAGTGGAGACGATCAGAGAAGAGAACCCGGACCTCTTCGACGACGAGTTCGAGGAAGACGTGCGAAAAGCCTGCCAGCAGGCCTACGAGGCGGAGACGGAGATCTTAGATTGGATATTCGACGACGGCGAGCTGGAGTTCCTTCCCCGAGCGCACGTCGACGCGTTCCTGCGAGACCGGTTCAATCGGGGTCTGGAAAACGTCGGCGTGGAACCGGTGTTCGAGACGGACGACGACCTGCTCGAAGAGACGCGCTGGTTCGACGAGGACATCATGATGACGAAGGATAACGACTTCTTCAGCAAGCGGTCGACCACGTACAACAAACACACGCAGAGCGTCACCGCCGAGGACATGTTCTAACAATGGCACAGACAGAACTCGACAGCGTCGCGGAACGACACGACGAACCGTTCTACTGGCTGAACGAGGACAGCAGGGAGTTTCTCAGAGAGGGATACCTGATCGAGGGCGTCGAAGCGGAAGAGCTAGTCAGACAGATAGCGGAGCGCGCCGAAGAGATTCTGGATG
>NZ_JAXRUU010000245.1:0-1237 GCF_034497445.1 Halorubrum sp. AD140 | reverse complement strand
TCGACGTCGACTACGGCGGTCTCACCGAGCGGTACCGTGAGGCCGCGGAGACGCTCGTCGACGGGTACGCGACCGACGCGGCGTTCAACGGCCTCTCGTACGACCCCGACGACGAGCGCTCGCAGGTGGCGACGTACGCCGAGGCGCTCGGCGAACCCGGCCCCGACACGCGGCTCCCGGCGTGGGGAAACGCTCCGGTCGACCCCGACGAGGTCCACGAGGCCGCGCGCGAGGATCTCGAGGCGGTCCGCGGGAGCGGCCGCCTCGACGGCTCGCCGACGGGGGACGCCCAGGCGGAACCCGCGCCGGGGGAGGACTGAGATGGCGGACGAAGGCGGCCCGAGCGTCGCCGCGCGCGACGACCTCGCCGGCGTCGTCGACCTGTTCGGGTGGCTCACCCGCGCGGAGCTCTCGCGGGCGCTCTCGGAGCTGGCGTTCAAGCGGCGGGCCGAGGTCGACGAGGACGCCATCGACGCCGCCATCGACCTCGCGGTCGCCGAGTACGCGCTCGTGCCGGCTCCCGACGGCGCGCTCGCGGGCGACGGTGCGACGAACCGAACCGCGACGGGATCGGCCCCCCTCGCGGTCGGCCCGGCCGCGTTCCCGACGCTCCCGGAGGGCGCGGAAGACCTCCCGCACATCCTCGACGTGCCCGACCGCGGGGTCGACCGCGAGGCGCTCGCGGACGCAGTCCTCGACCGGCTCCGCGAGGAGGCGGTCGAGGCGATAACCCAGGGAGACGACGACCGCTTGGAGACGTTCGCGGACGTGACCTACGACGTGGAGGCGTGGGCGCCGGTCGACGTGGACCCGATTCGGACGCGGATCCTCGCGGAAGTCGACGAATAGCGGGACGCGATTCGGGTCCTCAGCCGGAGAACTCGGACTCGCTCACGCGCACGACGACGGTCTCGTCGACGTCGCGGAGGTCGTACTCCGGCGTCTCGCCCTGTCGCCGTCGGACGAAGAGCGGCTCGACTGGCCGACCGTCGACGAGCCCGAACACCTTCAGCCGCTGGTCGGTCTCCTCCGGCGGCACGTCGCCGTCGCGGACCTCGCGGGCGAGGTCCCGCGAGAGCCACTCGTCGGTCGCGACGGACGGCTCCAAGACGAGCGCCTCCTCGACGAAGCGGACGAGGTACCAGTCGAGGTCGTTCAAAAGCGAGACGGCGGCGCCGAGGCTCACGGTGTCGACCGCGACGCTGTTCGCGAACGGCTCTTCGATGTCGTAGGTCGC
>NZ_JAXRUU010000244.1:0-1237 GCF_034497445.1 Halorubrum sp. AD140 | reverse complement strand
CCACGAGGCCGTCGACGGCGACCGCGTCTCGACGGTCTTAAAAATCGACGACAAGCGGACCGCGGAGACGGGCGCCGACAGAAAGGTGGAGGCCGTCGAAGAGGCGCTCGGGCGGGAGGCGAAGCGGGAGCGCTGACGGAAGGCGAAGCGGGAGCGCTGACGGAAGGCAAAGCGGGAGCGCTGACGGAAGGCGAAGCGGGAGCGCTGACGGAAGGCGAAGCGAGGGCCCCGGACGGAACTGCGGGCTCGACTGCGACCGAGCGGCGTTCGGAAACGCCGTGTTATTCGTTAGTGGTATTAGTTAGTAATTACACGGGCTGGTATGGCGATACTGGTCACCGGAAGCAGTCGCGGCATCGGGCGAGCGATCGCGGTCGAACTGGCCGAGCGCGACGTCGTGGTCAACTACCGGTCGGACGAGGCCGCCGCGGCCGAGACGGCGGATCGAGTCCGCGAGGCCGGCGGCGACGCCGTCACCGTGCGGGCCGACGTCTCGGAGTCCGCGGCCGCGGACCGGCTGGTCGAGACGGCGGTCGACGCGTTCGGCTCGCTCGACGCGGTCGTCAACAACGCCGGCGTCACGCGGCCGAACCGCCTGGATGAGACGACCGACGCCGAGTGGGAGTCGGTGATCGATACCAACCTCTCGGGGGCGTTCCGCGTCACCCGCGCGGCGGCCCCGCACCTCCGGGCGAGCGGCGGCGACGTCGTCTTCCTCTCCAGCGTCGGCGGCACGCTCGGGACGGTCGACGCGAGCTACGCCGCGAGCAAGGCCGGACTCCACGGGCTGACGCGAGCGCTCACCCGCGAGTTCGGTCCGGACGGCGTGGGGGTCAACGCCGTCGCGCCCGGGCCCGTCGAGACCGACCTCAACGACGTCATCCTCGACTATCTTGAGGGGATCGAGTTCCACGGCCACGAGAACGTCGACACGCATCTCCCCGAGTACGCCTGCGAACCCGCGGACGTCGCCGACACCGTCCGGTACCTGATCGACAACGAGTACGTCCACGGCGAGGTGCTGGAGGTCGACGGCGGGATGCACTTATAAGTCGAGCGGCGGGGGCCGCCCTACGCCGCGTCCACGTCCACCCCGCCGCCGGCGGTCGCGTCGCCCGCGGGGTTCTCGACCGCGACGTCGACGGTCGTCGTGCGGACGACGGTCGCCTCCTCGCCGCCGCCGGCGACGTCCGCGCGGAACACGACGTCGAGCGTCGTCGTCGCGGTCTCGCCGTCG
>NZ_JAXRUU010000243.1:0-1247 GCF_034497445.1 Halorubrum sp. AD140 | reverse complement strand
CTCATGCCAATCTGCTGGTTGAGAATACAGACAGCGATGGGTTCCTCAACAGCGGCCGTACGACCGAGAACCTGTCCACTACGCTTGAGAGTATCAACAAGGTCCTCACCAACCTCCAAGAAGCCGGATACGATCCGGAGACAGCCGAGGGTCGGTACGAACGTTCAGAGCAGTCGGACCAACATCTCTGAAGAACGACGGTGTCTATCAGACTCCCCAATTAGAACAGACGATCTGTCAGACCAAGGCCATCAGCGTCAAACGGGCCGATTGTTGCCACTGCGGCCACGCCGGCTGTGTTCCCGATCGTCGCTAACTCTTCGAGATCCGAGATGCCGTCGTCCCGTGCGGCGAGGACTGCACCAGCGAACGCGTCACCAGCTCCGGCCGTGGTAGCGACCGTAGCCGATGGCGGAGTCGCAGTCACCTGCTCAGTGATCTCGCCGTCATCCACGGTCAACGCGGTCGTCTCTGCCGGCCCGTCCGTGATAAACACCATCGCCGAGTGGTTCGGCGGAAGCAGTTCGAGTATGCCCGCTGGTGTGCGATTGATACCTGCCACCGCGAGGTCGTCCGTCCCGGCGAAGATCAGGTCACAGTGCCGAAGTATGTCCTTGAGGGCCTGTCGATAGGCGTCAGGAGTGGCCCACTGGTTCGTCCGTCCGTTCAGATCGAACGAGACGTAGGCACCGCTTTTCGCTGCCGCCTCGGCGAGCCGTCGAACCGCAGTCTGGTTCACTTCAGTCGGCAACGTGACGCCTTCCAAATGGACCCACTCGTATGGGGCTACGAGAGTCGCCGGATCGGCGGGCAGAGTGAATCCGTAGCAGCTCCCGGTCACCCACGCGTTCCACCGGTCGCCGTCCTCCTTCGGGACATAAAGCGTTAGCGGTGACGGGGCGTCAACGCGCGTCACGTGTGTCGTGTCCACTGGGCCATCCGTGAGATGCTGGGCCGCCAGTCCCCCCATAACGTCGGTCCCAATATTGGTCACGAGGCTGGTCTCGCTACCGAGCGAGGCCGCCCATCGTGCGACGTTCGTCGCGGTCCCGCCGATGTGCCACTCAAACCGGCTTCCGGGTGTGACCGATGTCCCGTCCACCGGATAGAGATCGATTGTCGTATCGCCGACGACCAACACACCCCGTTGACTATCGCTCATCGTTCCTGATCGGGACCGCACTTTAGACGTTTTTTCATGGGTGGTGTTCAGATAAGCTGATTCCATGCGAAGGCGAACGATCTGA
>NZ_JAXRUU010000242.1:0-1251 GCF_034497445.1 Halorubrum sp. AD140 | reverse complement strand
CCACGTCGTCCGCGGTCGCGCCGCCCGGCCCCGACAGCGGCGAGGGCCGGCCCTGGTTCCGCCGGATCGGTCCCGACACGGTCACCTTCGCGGTGTTGTACTCGTCGGCGTCACCGAACCGGCCGCGGGTGAGCCGCGCGAGGGCCGCGCGGCCCGCGATCGTCGTCGCCGCGCCCACCGCGGCGGCCGCGAGCAACCCCTTCCGTCCGTTCGCCGGCGCGTCGTCCATACCGTCGGTTGGGCGCGGGCCCGTTTATATATACTGTCGCGGGGAGCCGCCCTCGCCGACCGCCCGCCAAGGGCCGAGCTTTTGTAGCCCTGCGCAGACGGACTCTACGGGAATGGGAGGGAACGAGGAGGAAGACGCGTTCGTTCAGTACGGTATCGACGACAAACCGCCGCTCGGGAAGTCGCTCCTCTTGGGCGCGCAACACTACCCCACGATGGTGGGCGCGAACATCGCCGTGCCCCTCATCCTCGCCGGCGCGATGGGGATGCCGGAGGCGGTTATCCCGCGGTTCGTCGGCACGTTCTTCGTCGTCTCCGGGATCGCGACGCTCGCGCAGACGACGTTCGGCAACCGCTACCCGATCGTTCAGGGGGCGCCGTTCTCGATGCTCGCGCCCGCGCTCGCGGTCATCGGCGTCGTGACGGCGAATCCGCCCGCGGACATCGTCGCCTGGCGGGCCGCGCTGCTCCAGCTTCAGGGCGCGATCATCGTCGCCGCGCTCGCCGAGGTCGCCATCGGCTACCTCGGCCTCGTCGGCCGACTGCGGAAGCAGCTCTCTCCGGTCGTCATCGTCCCGGTGATAGTGCTTATCGGACTCTCGCTGTTCAACGCGCCCGAGATCACCGCGACCAGTCAGAACTGGTGGCTCGTCGGGCTGACGCTCGTCGCCATCGTCCTGTTCTCGCAGTACCTCGGCGCGCGGTCGAAGGTGTTCCAGCTGTTTCCGGTCCTCCTCGCCATCGTCGTCGCGTGGCCGCTCGCCGCGTCTCTCTCGGCCGTCGGGGTCTTCGTCCCGGACACGCCCGGCTACGTCGACCTGGCCAGCGTCGCCGCGGCCGACCCGGTCCACCTCATCTACCCGCTTCAGTGGGGCGTTCCGAGCGTCACGCCCGCGTTCGTCGTCGGGATGCTCGCCGGCGTCGCCGCCTCGATCGTCGAGTCCATCGGCGACTACCACGCCGTCGCCCGGCTCTCCGGTATGGGCGCCCCCAGCGGCGAGCGGATGACCCACGGCATCGGGA
>NZ_JAXRUU010000241.1:0-1251 GCF_034497445.1 Halorubrum sp. AD140 | reverse complement strand
GAAGTGACCGTGCCAAGGTCTATGTCCACTTGAACAACGACGACGTCAACAAGGCGATCCGAGAGCAGTACGGGCTTGACTCAGAAGACGAAGAGGAGAAGAACGTTAATTGTCCATTCTGTAATACGGAGAATGAGTCCCAGTTTAGCGAGTGCCGTAACTGCGGCAGGCCTTTATCACTGAGGGAAGAGTCTGAAAAAGAGGAAAAGCAGGCCGTCTTGGAACGGTTATCGGAACTTGAGGAGAGGGGCGTATTGGATAAGCTTGATAAGATGAATATCTGAACTTTACCGTATTGGGGAAAGATTGATTGTATAACAACTCCCCTGATGGGGCATGACACGGAAGTGCCGGGTCTGTGGAAACGGTAAGAACAGGAAGCAAGGCGCACCAATGTACTATGAAGCGATTCAAGATTATGCTCATGTAGCTTGCGCTCGGAAAGCTGGTTTCAACAAAGGAAGGTAAACCAGTGGGTTATACTAATCAATCTTAGTCTCCCAACATTTTCTCATGTCTGTAGAAATTGTTGATCGCTCTTTGAACGCTGAGGAAACAGTATTGGTAGAGTTTGAAACGGGACCGGTATTTCGCGTTCCCGGTGATTTCACGATTCGTGAAGTAGCAGCCCACTTGCTAACACCGGAACGGTCTGAAGAGCTCGCAAACATTCTAGAAGAAATTCATGAGGCAGGGAATCAAAAGGCAGAACACGGAACGCCACCAGTGATTCAGGTATTCGCCAATGGATCCAAAATCGGGCTTAATCACAAGCTTCCGGATACAGAGAAGGTAGTTATCAATTTTTCGAATAGTTGATTTCATTCGAATCCCGTCCTCTCGCACCTGAGTAAAAAATATTTGCACTAAACTTGTGAACATGAGGATCGCATCAAGCGAAGTGTTCGAGGCGGAAGAACTGTTAGAGGAGATCAGTTCGTGGAGTAATGAGGAGATCGAGGAGTTACCGCGTTTGTATAGGGAGAAGGCAAGAGAATATCGGAGGCTAGTGCAACAAGGCGAGCAGTAAACGCCTTCTCAGGCCTTCTCCAAATTATTCTTTTGTGGAGTACTTCGATTACGGCGAGGTCCAGGCCTTTGACAACGGTTTTAATGTCGAGGAGTTTCTGGAGCGGTCGCAGAACCGGGAGCAGGAGCAGATAGAGAGGAAGCTCGATCGAGTCGATAAGTTGCTTGAGGAGCGTGAGAGAATCCATGAGGACGCTGTAACCGAGTTGGAGTCGAAGCTTG
>NZ_JAXRUU010000240.1:0-1252 GCF_034497445.1 Halorubrum sp. AD140 | reverse complement strand
TCCTCCGCGTCGGGGACGTCGACCCCCTCGGACTCCGCGAGCGCGACGAGCGCGCGCTTGAGGAGCTCCTCGCGGCTCACGCCCGCGTCCTCGGCCGCGGCGTCGAGGGCGGCCGCCGCCGGATCGAGGTCGCTCATCGCGGATCCTCCGTCATCTACCTGTCGTTGAGCGGCGAGGCTTAAGTAACCTGTCGCGCCGTTCTCCGGATCGATACTCGGCGGGGCCGAGTCGAGAGGCGCGAGCGGCGGGCGATATCGCGGGTTCGGAGCGCGGCCGCTACCGGATCTTCCGCACGTCGCTGATGTCGAACCCGCCCTCGTGGATCTCGGTCTCGAAGCGGACGATGTTCTCGGCCTCCAGCCGCGAGAGCACGCCGCGGAACTCGCGGACGAACATCGTCCGGGCGCGCTGGGAGCCGCCGCTCTCCCACGAGAACTGGAGCGTCCCGCCCGCGGCGTCCATCAGCGTGCCGAACTCGCGGTCGCGGAGCGCCTCGGTGTTCACCAACACGAGGACCAAGGCGTCCCACTCGTACGCCGCCTTCTTCAACCCCTTCATCACCATGGCGACGTCGCTCCAGTCGGTGTCGTCGGAGACCATCGAGACGAGGTCCGTGACGGAGTCGATACAGACGAGGCTCCCCTCGCCGTGTTCCGAGAGGTAGTCGCCGAACGCGGTGAGCACGTCCTCGTACTCGCCGCGGTCGCCGAGCTCGGTGATCGAGGCGGTCTCCGTCTCGTACCAGTCGCGCGGCACGGGCGACAGCTGGAAGTACTCCGGCGAGAGGTCCCGGAAGGCGATCTCCGAGACCGCCGCGTCGACGATCTCCGAAGCCATCGTGTACCCCATCTCGCGGGTGATCGCCTCGGTGTCGGGGGTGAACGAGATGTAGTGGACCGACTCGGGAAGCGTCGCGTCGGCGTCGACGTCGCCGTAGTAGAGGTCGAACAGCTCCTCGTCGGCGCCCGCCAGGGCGTTCATCGCCGCGCTGGTGTAACAGAACTCCCGGGCCCCGGCGCCCGCCTCGCCCGCGAGCAGCACGACGCTGCCGGACGGCGCGCCGCCCCCGAGGATCGAGTCGAGGCGAGCGACTCCGAACGGAACACTGGACATGGTGTTCGTCGCGTCGCCGCGCGGCTTAGTGTTACCTCTCCCGACCGGCGGCGCCCTCGCCGCTCTCCGCGCCTCCGGTGACGCGCGCGCCCTCGTTCGCCGCCCGGACGACCGACACCCTTCCGCCGACGCCGGCCGC
>NZ_JAXRUU010000239.1:0-1254 GCF_034497445.1 Halorubrum sp. AD140 | reverse complement strand
CGACAGGAAGTCGGGACCGAACGCGTACCAGTCGAAGCCGAACGGCCCCCCGCCGTTGCGCGTCTGTCGGAGCACCGCGAGCGCCAGCACGCTCAGCCAGAAGTTCGGGAGCGCCTGCCAGAGGATCCCGCCGAAGGACGCCGTGTAGTCGCCGAGCGAGTTCGGGTTGAGCCCGGCGTAGAAGCCGAGCGGAATCCCGATGAAGAGGGGTAACAGGATCGACCAGAAGCCGAGCCAGAGGGTCGCCGGGGCGGCCCCCATGACGATCTCGATAATGGGGCGACCGGCCTGAACGACCCACGACTGGCCGAAGTCGAACGTGACGAAGTTGGTGATGAAGTCCACGTACTGTTGCCAGAGCGGCTCGTCGAGTCCGAGCCGATCGCGGATCGCCTGTGCGTCGCCGCCGGTCGCCTCCGGGCCGAGGATGGCCGCGACCGGGTCGATCGGCCCCATGCGAAGCATCACGAACAGGAAGCTCAACACGAGGAACAACACGGGGACCGTGAGCAGCAGCCGTTTGACGAAATACTCCCAGCGGCTCATGAGGGTGGACGTATTTGAGTGGTCATAGTGGGCATACGTCGAGTGGTGTCCGAGGGGAAACCCGTGATCTAACTAAATGCTTCGATAACGCGAAGAGGCCGAAATTACTCGGCTTCTTCTTCGAGGTTCGACTGCCAGTCGAGGTAGAATCCGTTGGTCTCCTCGGGCATCACCGACGTCTCGGTGTTGCGCGGTTCGAGCTGGAACATCCCGTACGGAACCGCGGGCCAGCTCCAGATCCAGCCGAGTGAGTACATCTGGAGGTCACCGTCCTCGCCGCGGCTCTGGAGCGTCGAGAACTGCGACGTCTCGAGCGACAGGTCGAGTCCAGTCCCGGACAGCAGGTCGCGGACCAGCTCCGCCGCCGTCTGGAACACCTCGCTCTCGTAGGTGGTGAGCGTCATCTCGGTCGGGCTGTCAGAGGTGTAGCCGGCCTCTTCGAGGACCATCTGGGCCCCCTGGGAGTCGCTTTCGCCCTGGCCGTACGGGTAGTCTTCGAGGAACGACTCGTACCCGTCCTGGCCGGTCGGCCAGATCGCCGGCGGCAGGAAGCTGTACGCCGGCGTGCCGCGGCCCGCGAACACCTCCTCAACGATCTGGTCTTGGTTCATCACGTACGCGACCGCCTGCCGTTCGGCCCGCTCCGTGTTCGAGGCGTTGAACCCGAAGTAGTAGGTGCTGATCTCGGAGACCCCGAGGTAGTTCACT
>NZ_JAXRUU010000238.1:0-1256 GCF_034497445.1 Halorubrum sp. AD140 | reverse complement strand
GATCCACGGACGTGTCCCACATCGAGGGAAGTTCGACGTTCTCGGTCGCGGTGAGCATCGGCAACAGGTGGAAGTCTTGAAATACAAATCCGATTCCTGACCGGCGCTCCTCCGTGAGTTCGTCCTCCGTGAAGTCGGTCACCTCTCGCCCATCAAGGCGGATCGCTCCCGCTGTCGGTGTGTCGAGCAACCCGATCATATTGAGCATCGTACTCTTACCAGATCCTGACGGACCGATCACGGTAACCAACTCACCACGGTCCGCGTGAAATTGGACGCGTTTCAGCGCTTCGATGACCTCATCGCCGGTTTGATAGCGTTTCACGACCTCGTCGAGTTCGATTACGGTCATTGACTGCGCCACCGATACACTCCGATGCCGACAGCGACGACGAGCAGTCCTGCAATCACCGTCCCTGCTATCAGGGGAAGACCACTGAGTGGTCCGCTCGGACTCCCAGCGGATCCTTGCTCGCCATCTTCATCAGCCACCTGCGCTCCGTCACTGCCCGCCGATGCACGCATCGACTCGATGGCCACATCCTGCGTCGTCGTCACCCGTTCATTATCGACGATGTACGAGATCTCGACCGGGACTGACGAGACGTTCGAGTCCGTTTCGGCTGTCAGTTCAAAGGTGTCGAACTCACTGCCCTCAACCGTTCCGATGAAGTACTCACCAGACGGTGATACGGGACTCACCTCGGCAGTTTCTCGAACGCTTAGTTGTACCGACTCAGCGTCTGTACTCCCGATATTTGCGGCGTCACCCTCGATGGTGACTCTATCGTCTTCCTGTACCGCTTCGACGCCACTGAGGTCAATCTCGCCTTCTACTTCACCATATTCGGTCGTATCGAGTGACGTCGTTTCGGTATACGATTCGTCCGTCGCGTCGGACTCGTACTCTGCTGTGAACGTTACCTCACCCTCCTCGAAGTCGTCCGTATCGAATTCAACCGATTGACTCGATTCTGCGTCGACAGAGGTGATCAGTTCTCTCGCCACCTCTTCTCCATTCTGACTCGCACTGATCTCGATATTTGTGAGTTCGCTGTTCCCGAAATTCGTGAAGTCAGTGACGACTGTTTCTGTGCCATTAGACTCGTCGACACTCGTCGAAAGGCCCGTGTCGACGTCTTCGTCTTCTACGTCGATGATGAGCGGGTACTCGACGGACTGGTAGTCACCGGAGTCTGTCTCGAAGACAGCGTGAACGCGAAGGTTCTTCTCACCAGCTTCATCAAACGAGACGT
>NZ_JAXRUU010000237.1:0-1256 GCF_034497445.1 Halorubrum sp. AD140 | reverse complement strand
GGCGCGCAGCGCCGGCTGCCAGAGAATCGGAGACCGAGTTCCCCGTGGCGGCCGGTCGTCGCCGAGCGGCCGGATACACGACGACCCTCACGCCGCGGGCCGTTTACAACAGTCCCTCGCGCTCGGCGAGCAGCAGGCCCTCCAGCGTCGCGTCGTTCGTCGGGGGGTCGCGGGCAATATCCAGCGCCTCGTCGGCCGGGACCGACCGCGGCGCGAGGAACTCGTTGCTGTCGTGGTCGACGTCGACCGGGGTCAGCCCCTCCGCGAACACGTAGCCGCGCTTGTGGCGCAACACGCCCGTCGAACACCACACCTCCTGGAGCAGCGAGGTCGAGTCCGGCGCGAAGCCGGTCTCCTCGGCGAGCTCGCGCGCGCCCGCCTCGGTGTACGACTCCCCGGATTCGACGATCCCCGCCGGGAGCTCCAGCTGGGTGTTCCGCACGGTGGGCCGGTACTGCTCGACGAACAGCACCCGGTCGTCCGCGACCGCGACGATCACCGTCGCGGGCGACAGCTCCGCCCAGTAGTACTTCTTCTCCGTCCCGTCCGGCTGCTCGACGCGGTCGTAGCCCCCGACGAACCACCCCTCGTCGTACTCGACGACGACCTCGTTCACCGGCCACTCCGGCTCGCCCGGCAGCGAGTGGGTTCGGCCGTCGGCGAACGCGGGGAGGTCGCGGAGGTCGGCGGCGGCGCGCCGGCCGTCGGCGTCGCCGCGTTCGTCCGTCACGGGCGGACCACCTCCGCGTGGTACACCTCGCCGTCGCGGCGCACCCGGACGCCGGTGTCCGTCGAGGCGTTCGGCACCTGCTGGGTGAGCGCGTCCACCTCGTCGAACGGCGTGTGGGTGAACCACTCCTTCATGCCGTACGGGCCGGTCTGATACCCCGCGGAGCGCCCGTCGTCGCTCTCTATCGCGCCGATCAGGTACGGGTACCGCCGGTCGGAGACGTTGTTCACGTCGGCGGCGGTACCGTTCGTCTCGACCGGCTCGACCGTGAGGTAGTACGGGTCGCCGCTCCCGAGGTAGCTGGGGAGGGCGCCGAGCGCGAGCAGCGCGACGACGACCAAGGCGATGGCGATGACGACGTTCCGGGTGACCCGGCGCATGGTCCCCGTACGGTCCCGCGGGGAATACCGGTTTCGACCGACCGGACGGCCGTCCGCGGGACGCCACCGCGACGACGGTGACCGCCGCGGACGACGCGCTTTAGCCCTCCGAGGCCCTTCCACCGGCATGGAGTACCGGTTCGAGC
>NZ_JAXRUU010000236.1:0-1259 GCF_034497445.1 Halorubrum sp. AD140 | reverse complement strand
TGTCTCCGTCACCGACCTCGAGGCGCGGTACGACCCGGCGAGCGGGTTCGAACGAACCGACGCGACGCCGGCCGAGTTCGGGTACGCCGACCCGGCGGACGTCCCCCTCGCGGATGTGGTCGCGGCCGGGTACGGCGACGAGGTCGGGCTCACAAGCGGCGACGAGTGCGTCTTCGTCCTCGACGGCGACGCCGACGACCCGCCGTCGATCCGGCGCGGATTCGTCGAACTCACTCGGGTCTCCGGCGAGGCACAACGCAAGATGCGGGGCGGCCGAATCTCGATGGTCTTTCAAGACCCGTTGACGAGCCTCAACCCCGTTTACACGGTGGGTAACCAGATCAAAGAATCGCTCTCGCTCCACCGGGGTATCACCGGCAAGGAGGCGACACAGGCGGCGGCCGACCTGCTGGAAGCGGTCGGGATCCCCGACGCCAGACGGCGAGTCAACGAGTACCCGCACCAGTTCTCCGGCGGGATGCGCCAGCGCGCCGTGATCGCGATGGCGCTCGCCTGCGAGCCGGACGTGCTCATCTGCGACGAGCCGACGACCGCGCTCGACGTCACGATTCAGGCGCAGATTCTCGATCTGATCGCCGAGATCCAAGAGACACGCGACGTCGCGGTGATGTTCATCACCCACGACATGGGCGTGATCGCCGACGTCTCCGACCGGGTCAACGTGATGTACGCGGGCGAGATAGTCGAGTCCGCCGACGCAGAACCGCTGTTCGCGGATCCGAAACATCCGTACACGGAGGGGTTGCTCAACTCGATACCGGGCGGACAGGTAGGCGAGAGACTCGAGACGATAGACGGGAGCGTCCCGACGCCGAACGAGGAGCCGACGTACTGCCGGTTCGCGCCGCGGTGTCCCAAGGCGTTCGACGAGTGCGAAGCGGTCCATCCCGTTCCGGTCCCGGTCGACGAGACCGCCGACAGACACACGGCGGCGTGCCTCCTCTACCCCGAGGACGAGTCGACCGAAGCAGCGATCGCCCGTCACCGCGGGTCGACCCACGGAGGTGAACGCGAATGAGTTCCAACACCGCACAACAGCACACGAACCCGAGTTCGGCACCCGACACGCTGGTCGAGGTCCGCGACCTGAAGACGTACTACGACAGCGGCAGCCTGTTCGACAACAGGCCGGTCAAGGCGGTCGACGGCGTCACCTTCGACATCCGCCGCGGCGAGACGCTGGGCCTCGTCGGTGAGTCGGGCTGCGGGAAGACGACCCTCGGTCGAACCCTCATCCA
>NZ_JAXRUU010000235.1:0-1260 GCF_034497445.1 Halorubrum sp. AD140 | reverse complement strand
GAGCGGGCAGTGCTACGAGCCCGGCGACGGGCTGCTCAAGCCGATCTGATGGGGGCCGCCGCGTCGCCCGCCGTCGAACCGGTCGTCGGGGAGCCCGCGGCCGTGGCCGACCTCGGCGGGGAGCGCGCGCTGCTCGTCGCCGACGTCCACGCCGGCATCGAGGTCGGCCTGCGCTACGAGCGCGGCGTCGAACTGGACTCCCGAGCCGACGCGCGCCGCGAGCGGCTCTGTTCCCTCCTCGACGAGACCGACGCCGACCGGCTCGTCGTCCTCGGCGACCTCGCGCACCGGATCGGCGCGCCCGACGGCGACGAGCGCGCGGAGCTGGAGACGCTGATCGCCGCCGTCACCGACCGCGTTCCGATGACGCTCGTCGAGGGGAACCACGACGCGGGCGTCGCGGAGGCGTTCGCGGACGACCTCGACGTGATCGGCGCGGGCGGCGGCGTGCTCGGGGAGACCGTCGCCGTCTGCCACGGCCACACGTGGCCGGACCCGGAGCTCCTCGACGCCGGCGTGGTGTGCATGGGCCACGAGCACCCACAAGTGCGGCTGGCGGACGCAGTCGGCGGCTCGCGAGCCGAGCGCGCGTGGCTCCGTGGGGAACTCGATCCCGCGGCGTTCGTGGAAGACGGGGGACACGAGGGAGACGGTCCCGTCCCGCCCGAACTCGTCGTCTTCCCCGCGTTCAACGAGCGGTCCGGCGGGACGTGGGTGAACGTCGAGGGGCAGTCGTTCCTCGCGCCGTTCCTCCCGGACGCGCTGCCGGCCGGCGACGCGTACCTGCTCGACGGGACGCGGCTCGGGGAATTCCGGCGGGTGTGAACCGACGAGAAAACGCGAGCGCGGCTACCCCTCGACCGGCCGGAACCTGAAGCCGTCCCAGTCCTGACTCTCGGGTTCGCGGATCCCGGCGCCCGGCTCGCGCAGTTCGTCGGCGTAGACGGGCTCGACGCGGTCGCCGATGTCGACGTCGAACTGCTCGCCGGCTCCGTCCGCGTCGCCGCTTTCCCCGTCGCGCTCCGCGATCTGCCCGAGCGCGCGGACCGGCGGCCCGTCGTAGTCGTCGCCCATATCGAACTCGACGATGGCGAGGGTGTTCGGCTCACGAACGCCCGGTGGCGTCGCGGTCGACGTCGTCCACGTGACGACCCGGCCCTCGTACTCGCGGAGGTCGATCGTCCCGACGCGCTCGGCGCCGTTCGGGCCGACGGTGTGGGACGGATACGTGACCGTGCCATCCGCGTACTCCGCGGCCTC
>NZ_JAXRUU010000234.1:0-1260 GCF_034497445.1 Halorubrum sp. AD140 | reverse complement strand
ACGAGCCGCACCCGCAGTACGACTCGAACCGGACGCAGACGACTCTGACGGCGAGTTCTGGCGGGAGGCGTTCGAAGGGTTCGTTTCCGACCTCCCCGAGCCAGCGTTCATCGTCGACGGCGCGGGGACGATCACGCACTGGAACGCCGCCACCGAGGCGCTGTTGGGCCTCCCGGAGAGCGAGGCGGTCGGAACGAACGCGTACGACGTGTTCGGGACCGAAGGAGAAGACGGGACGCTCGCCGAGAAAGTCGTCCGGACCGGCACGCCGGTCCGCGAAGAGGAGTTCCGGTCCGCGGAGCGGCCGGACGGCTCTCGGGCGCACGCCCGCGCCGTGGCGACGCCGATCGGGGCGCCCGGCGGTGAGACGGTCTGCGCGGTCGAGCTGCTGTTCGACGTCGAGACGTCCGTGGAGGCGCTCGAGGTGTCGGCCGAGGAGGTCGCCGAGCGATCGACCGAGATCACGAACATCGTCGCGGATCAAGCCGAGGAGCTCAACAGCGCCGAGAACGACGTCGCGGGGTTCAGCGCCACCATCGAGGAGATCGCTTCGAGCGCCGAGGAGGTGAGCGCACAGAGCTCCGAGTCCAAGGAGCTCGCGGCGGAGTCCGTCGAGACGGCGACGGCGGTCATCGACAGCGTCGAGGAGACCGCCGAGAACTCGCAGACCGCCACGGAGGAAGCGGCGACGCTACAGGAGCACATCGAGGAGATAGAGGAGTTCGTCGGGGTGATCTCCGACATCGCGGAGCAGACAAACATGCTCGCGTTGAACGCGAACATCGAGGCGGCGCGGAGCAACAGCGACGGCTTCGCCGTCGTCGCGGACGAGGTGAAGGAGCTGGCGTCCCGGTCGCAGGACCAGGCGGACGAGATCGAGGACACCGCCGCGGAGCTGAAGCGGATGGCCGACGAGACGGCGGACAGGATGGAGGCGACGAACGGCGAGATACAGTCGATCGAGGCGGACCTCAGAGCGGTCCTCGACAACCAGGAGCAGATCCTCTCGGCCGTGGAGCAGACCGAGCGCGGGGTCTCCGAGATCGCCGACGCGACGGACGAGCAGGCGGGGACGACCGAGGAGATATCGGGCGTGGTAAACAGCGTCGCCGAGCGGGCCGACGTCGTCGACGGGGAGATCGCCGAGATCGCCGAGACGAACACCGAACAGACGGAGAAGGTCAGGCGGCTCAAGCGCCGCGTCGAGGAGATCGACGAGGAGCTGGCCGCGATCCTCCACTGACCGGCCCCCCTACCACG
>NZ_JAXRUU010000233.1:0-1264 GCF_034497445.1 Halorubrum sp. AD140 | reverse complement strand
GACCGCGGTTCAGGAGCGCGAGGCGTTCTGCGACGCGCTGGAGTCGGAGACCGAGTCCGTCGAGCGCGCCGGGTCCCGCCTCCAACCGATCCGGCGTGAGATCGAGGCGATCGACGACGAACTCGGCGGCGACGGGGGCGACGCGGCGGGCGTCGGGTTCGGCGCGCTCGACGCCTGCCGGACCCGGACCGCGGCGCTCCGAGACGACTGCGACCGTATCGCCGCGCGCCGCCAGCGCGTCCTCGCGGACCACGAGCGCCGCCTCGCGCTCGGCGGCGAGGTCGACTTCGCGACGTACTGCTACCAAGACCTCGATGTCACGTACCCGGTGTTGGCGGCGGTCGGCGTGGTCGGCGACCGCTTGGAGGCGCTTCGGGGACGAATCGAGGAGGCGATGGGTCGGGCTCGCTGAGACGGGTTTATTTATAAACTGCCCGTCGAGTCAAACACCGCCGAACCCCCAGCCGCGGGAGCCCTCCCGTCCCCCCGCGGCTCGCGGCCTGTCGGCCGCTCGCAGGCACCTGCCGACCGCATTGCCTCATTTATAAACGACGCCGCTGCCGCTCGCTGTTACCTGGCTCTGTAGAGACGCCGTTCTTCAGACACATTCTCGCCTGAAACGTCAGGTCGCGGATGGCTGCGCACAACCGAAATCATGACACGGCTCGATACTCGTGTGTCGGTATGGACCGCACCGAACTGTTTCTCGCCCTGATTACGTTCCTGTTAGCTGCGCTCGTTTACGAGACAGGGGACGGGGATACACCAGAATTCATCGTGATTCCGGTTCTGATGATTCTGTTTATATTCCCCGTCTACGTCGTCGGAACGGTCGTCATCGAGAACGCCGTTAGAGGATAGCTCCCCGGTGGTAACACCCGTGTCCGCGCCGATTGAAGTCCCTCCGCGACGTAGGACGGAGTATGACAGACGAATCAGCGGCTGGCGGCGACGGCCCGACTCCCACCCCCGGAATCCACCACGTGACCTGCGTCGCGGGCGACTCGCAGCGGAACATCGACTTCTGGGTGGAGACGCTCGGCCTCCGGCTGGTGAAACGGTCGATCAACCAGGACGACCCCGGGACGTACCACTTCTTCTACGGCGACGCCGAGGGGACGCCGGGCACGAGCATGACGTTCTTCCCGTGGACGAACCTGCCGGAGGGAAAAGTGGGCGCCGGACAGGTCTCCCGCACCGCCTTTCGTGTCCCCGAGGGGAGCCTCGACTACTGGGAGGCGCGGTTCGACGAGCGCGGCGTCGA
>NZ_JAXRUU010000232.1:0-1266 GCF_034497445.1 Halorubrum sp. AD140 | reverse complement strand
GAAGTACGGAAAGAAACAACGAGCAATCGTTGACTACCTCCGTGAGAAGACAACGGGGACGGCGAAGACGATCGCCGAGTGGATCACCGAAGAGTCCGACGACGTGGAGTCCTGCTCGAAGCGGTGGGTCAACAATACCATCGGTCGCCTCGTTGAAAACGGGTCAGTTGCGAAGCACGTCGGCCAGGGATATCAGGGGGCAACCGTCTACGAATGGACCGCTTCCAACTCGGTCTCGAGATACGGCGAGCTCAAGTTCGAAATCACAGAAGTCGACCACTCCGAGGACCAGATATCGGATGCAATCCCCAAACCGTGCGTAGAAAGCCTGAGGACCAACTAAAACCTTTTTTTGGTGTTAATCCTGTGGTATGCTAACAGGGTAGTCAGGTCAGGAACTATGTCTCTTTAGTTACTATAGAGGGATACTTCTCGACTGGCATTCCCCGTTAGCACACCACATGATCTTTTCCCGTTCTACCCGACTAACCAGACATACCATCACAACCAATAGTTCTCACTATCAGACACACAGATATCGGATACTAAACAGACATTCGTCGCTGACGATCGATTGCGCCCACTCAATGGCTTCCAGAGGCTCCAAACCCACCCTTTGCGGTCCATGGGGGCTCTCTCCTGGTCTTGTGATCTCCCGATACACCCAATCATCTGAATGCCACCACTGGCGTCTTTAGCCCTTCTAAAGCCATCAAAACCGTTGGATCAGATAGCGAAGTGATGAACAATTCACGGACGCCCTACTATGTTGAGTCCAGACCGTCACTTGTTGCTCGTCGGTTCGTCACTACGATCAGCTCCACTTGCCTCGCTATTTCGAAGATCACTGAGCGTCCGATTATCGAACTCCGGATGGCACCAGTACTTGTATCCGTTGAGCGCCTCGTCTCGGTCACGGCCGACGAGTTCGTGGAGTACCTCCTTCGTCAGCCCAGTGAATGAGTATAGTTCGTCGTCGTGATCCCATCGGACATTGTCGCTTTGCCCAGTATCGCCAGTCACCGTTGCCCACCAGAAATCATCGTCCTCGTTCCAGTTCCGGTTTGCGTCGCCAGGCAAACGCTCCGGATCAAATCTTACCCGCTCTCCCGGACGCAGAACTTCGCGTTCGAGAAGGGCATTGATCGCTCCGGGTCGACGAGATCGTTGCTGCTGCTTCTCCTGCTTCTCTCGCCGCTTGGTCATGTACTCTTCCGCCTCTGCAACCGGAATGATCTGCTGGCTATTGAGCAGCACTCGACCCTG